>JALWKH010000078.1 GCA_026996635.1 Bacteroidales bacterium
GTTTGTTAATTGTAAAAAATAAACTCCTACCGGATATTTTTTCATATTTATTATAAATTGATTGTTGTTTATTGATGTTTTTTTAAGCATTATGCCTTTATTGTCATACAAAGAAGCTTGATATCCCTTAGCATTGTTAATAACCAGAAAATCTTTTGCAGGATTAGGATAAATTTCAATTTTTTTGTTGTCAGGAACTTCGTGTTTTCCGTTGTCTGAGGTAATAACAGAAGGGCAATTATAAACACAATTGCTTGAAGGTGAAAAATGTAATAAAAAGATATTGTTCTCCCAAGATTCAACACCGCTTCCTGCATAATTTAAGGTATCATAAGGGGTTATGCCTGTATCAGCAAATGTACCTGTAAAGTAAATGTCGCCACAGGTATTAGATGTTGTAAAAAGAGCATCATCTGTTGAGCTGCTTCCCATATTGTCTATCCAATTTACATTCCCGTTGGTATCCAGAGAAACAATTCCTAAATCGACATCACCTAGAGATCTTACCCCGTAATATATGCTGTCGTCATAATTTATTCCTAAAAAATCGGTGTAATTTCCGTATGTAATTACTTGATTGCCCATAGGTTCAATTCCTTTTATGAAATAAGACATCATTTTTCGGTACCATAACATATTTCCCGAACTGTCATATTTTTCAATAAATCCGTAATCACCTTTTATAATATCTCCGTTGCCGACTTCCGCAATTACCGTGTCATTGGAAGAACTTATGATACCACAGTACTCAGATATATATAGGTTGCCATTTTCATCAATGTTGAAAACAGGGAATTTTCTCATATCTACACGATCGTACGGAATATTGATTTTATACAATAAGAAAACATTTTGAACACCGTTGTTTAAATCTATAATGGCGGCGTAATGAGGATAAATGTTTTTTTGGTTAGATTGTAAACTGTCAAAGTATGAAACAGGATACTCCCCGACTACATAGATTTTGTTTCCGAGTGCTTTTATTTTGGGAGTGATTGTAGGAGCTCTTTGGTAAGAAAAGAAGTCGCATACAGCATTTATCGAACCTTCGTCAAATCCGGAAACGTCGTCTATTGCGTAAACATTAACAAAATTTCCGGAATTGTCTATTTCCAGAATACTGATGTCTTCTCCCAACCAAGTTTGATTATTACCCGGGAAATACCCCATCTCAGGTTTAATTAAAGAAACGACAATATGGTTTGTTTCAGGAATCCACAAAATATCCGTTCCTCCTACAACAGCTAAAGACGATGTTTTATTGGAGTGAATTATCCATTGGCAAACTCCGTTTGAATCCAATTTTGCAATGAAAAATTGAGGATACAAGCCCGAGTTGGAAACCGTACAATTGCCAATTTTGAATGGTGAGCAAGTATAAGATCCTGTAATATAAACATTTAAATCGTTGTCAACTGCCAGCCCCGTTACAAAGGAACTTATGTATGAGTCCCATCCGTTGCCCGGATAATCATAAGGATTTTGGGTTATTGACCATACCAAATTACCGTTTTTATCAAATTTTTTCACAAACATCAATTCTTTACCGTTTATTCCGTAATTTGTATGTGTATATCCGCCTAAGTAGCTGTTACCTTCTCTGTCAACCTTGAAGGCAAAAGTTTTTCCTAAACAAATAAAGTTGTGAGACAGCTGATTAATCGTGTCAAAAAAACAATAAGTACCGGTGTCGCTTCCCGATGGGTGTGAAAAAATAATTACTTTTTTGTTTATTGTGTCCGAACATCCGATGTCTGTATTACCGATTAAAGTTATAGTTTTTTCTCCTGTTGTATTGTAATAAATGTGAGGTTGTGCTGATGTGTCGGTTGTGATGTTACAAGTTGAGTCGAATTGCCAAATATATGTGTCTGTATTTGACAGGTTTTGAAGGGAAATTGTATCGCCGGGGAAAGAATATTGTGGAATAGGGTTGAAGTCTGCAATAGGATGAATGATTTCTACGGTTGGTGTGCTGTCAAGTATTGAGGTACACCCGTAAACATTGGTTGCGTAAATTGAATATGTTGTGGTATTGGGAATGCTGTCTATGATGAAGTTAATGGTTGAACCTGTGCCCTGTATAGAGTCATAAATAAAATTGTTGCCGTCATATAGTTGATAATAGGTGTCTGTTTGGGTTGAATCTATAAAGATAATTGCGGTGTCACCTTCACAAATTTGATTTTGACCGGCATAAACATTCAATCCTTTTTCAGGTCTGTAAGGTATGATGTTGATATCTTGAGTGGTCTCTTTATATCCGCAATTATTGCTTTTTCGGGCTACCATTGTATATGTGGTAGGAGAATAAGTGGTTGCCGTAAATACGAGAGTGTCACCGTTGCCGTCTTGGTAACTCCCGATATTGGTATTACCTCTTTTTAGTTGGTAAGTGGCATTGTAGTCAGAGTGCAGCACATAAATATTAACAACATCCCCCGGACAAATGGTGTCGATTAATGGTGTTACTTCCAGATCGGTATTAAGGGAATATGTAGTGTGCAGATACTTAATGCAAGTGTCGTAATATGTACCGTTATAAGCAACCAGCTTTACGGGATAGGTATGTTCTCCTTCAGTAAAAACATAGGAGGTGTTATAATCCGTTGAAATTAAACTGTCATCTACAAACCATTGATATGTCCAATTTGTGTCTCCGTAATTCAAAAAGTTTATAATTGAATCGGGGCAAAACAAATATTGAGGGTCGGTATGGAATCCTGCAACGGGAGCATAGGTGCCTCCTTCATTGTCGGTTTTAAGCAATACACCATTGTATCCGCCTATAAATCCTGTTTCTTTAGTAGAGAAAAAGGTTGTTCTGAAATTTTCGATAAAATGTTGTTTTTCCCAGTATATGCCTTGGTTACAACTTCTTAATACGTACCCTTCATCACTTACAGCATATATAGTGTCGGGTGAAGTGAAAAATATGTCTTTAAAAATATAATTCGTGTGGGTGCTAATTTCATATGGAAAAGAAGTTAGTTTAAAAATTTTGCCATCTTCTGCTGCAATATATCCTATAAAAGATTCCGGGTATTTGCTTAACTTGATGGCGTGAAAAACCTCCGAATATGGATAAAAGTACCAATTGCTTCCTCCGTCACTTGTGTAACAAATTCCATTGTTACCTACAGCTCTTAGTGCATAAGTTGAATAGTAATCAATATCCAATAAATCTATTGTGGTTCCCGAGTTCATTGTAAACCAACTTTCTCCACAGTCGCTTGATGTTTTTATGATACCGCCGTTTCCGACAACATATCCTTTGGTATCATTTACAAAACATATTGCATTGAATACGGTTGTCGTATTTAAATCAACAGTATTCCAAGTTATTCCGCCGTTAGTTGTTTTAATTATTATCCCTTTATTGTCCCAACCCGAAAGACCTGCCAAAAAACCTGTGTCTGGATTTAAAAAAAACACGGAATAAAATAAACACCCGCTGTAGTATAACGAATCGTTACCGGAAAAGTTAATTTGAGTCCAAGTGTTTCCGCCATCTGTTGTCTTGAAAAATTGTCCGGGACCGCAAAAATAACCATGGGTGGAATCAATAAATTGTATGTCGGTTATTTCATAAGTTGTGCCGGAATTTATGTAATTCCACTGGGCTTTTGCTGTCGAAAAATATCCGAAGAACAACAATAGGGTAAGTAATTGTTTCATAATCAAATATTTTCTGCAATTTAGCCTAATTTTTTTATTTGACAAAAAATATACTGAATAGAAAATAAAAAAGGGACTGCCTCTTTAAGACAGCCCCTTTTGCTATTTTGTTAAACTATGCTTACTTTACTTCTTCGAAATCTACGTCTGTTACTTCATCATCGTTACCGCTACCGGTGTTTGATGATGTGTTTTGTGATGCATTGCCCGTTGGACCTGCATTTGTGTTTCCGCCTGCTTGACCTGCGGATTGTTGTGCGTTGTAGATTTCTTGTGAAGCGGCACTCCAAGCATTGTTAAGTTCGGTTGTTGCTTTTTCAACTGCATCCAGGTCTTGTTGCTTGTGTGCTTCTTTTAGTTTGTTCAGAGCTTCTTCTATCGGTTTGCGTTTATCTTCAGGTATCTTGTCTCCGAATTCTTTCAATTGTTTTTCTGTTTGGAAAATCAAACTGTCAGCTGCATTGAGTTTGTCAATTCTTTCTTTTGCTTTTCTGTCTTCTTCTTCGTGTTTCTTAGCTTCTTCTCGCATTCTGTTAATTTCTTCTTCGCTAAGTCCTGTAGAAGCTTCTATTCTGATGCTTTGTTCTTTACCTGTTGCTTTATCTTTAGCACTTACTTTTAATATACCGTTTGCATCGATGTCGAATGTAACTTCAATTTGCGGCACTCCTCTTGGGGCAGGTGGTATTCCGTCCAAGTGGAATCTACCGATTGTTTTGTTATCTTTTGCCATTGCCCTTTCACCTTGCAATACGTGAATTTCTACCGAAGGTTGGTTGTCTGTAGCAGTAGTAAACACTTCTGTTTTCTTTGTCGGTATTGTTGTGTTTGCAGGTATAAGTTTTGTCATTACACCGCCAAGTGTTTCAATACCGAGTGACAACGGTGTTACATCGAGCAACAACACATCTTTTACATCACCTGCCAATACACCGCCTTGAATAGCAGCACCTATTGCTACAACTTCGTCAGGATTTATGTTTTTTGCTGGTTTTCTGCCAAAGAATTCTTCAACCTTTTGTTGAACCAACGGTACTCTGGTAGAACCACCTACAAGTATTACTTCGTCAACATCTGACGGTTTTAGTCCAGCGTCATCCAAAGCTTTTTTACAAGGTTCTATGGTTTTTTCTACCAAGTCGTAAATCAATTTTTCGAATTGAGACCTTGTAAGTGTTTTTACCAAGTGTTGAGGTATGCCGTTTACCGGCATAATGTACGGCAGATTAATTTCTGTTGAAGTTGTGCTTGACAATTCTATTTTTGCCTTTTCGGCAGCTTCTTTCAAGCGTTGCAAAGCCATCGGATCTTTGCGTAAGTCAATGCCGTGTTCTTTTTCAAATTCTTCGGCAAGCCAGTTAATTATTCTTTCGTCGAAATCGTCACCACCCAAGTGAGTGTCACCGTTGGTAGATTTTACTTCGAAAACTCCGTCACCGAGTTCAAGAATTGAAATATCGAATGTACCGCCACCAAGGTCGTAAACGGCAACTTTCATTTCTTTATTTTTCCTGTCAAGCCCGTAAGCCAATGCGGCAGCTGTAGGTTCGTTCAAGATGCGACGAACTTTAAGTCCAGCAATTTCACCGGCTTCCTTGGTAGCTTGTCTTTGTGAGTCGTTGAAGTAAGCAGGTACGGTAATAACTGCTTCGGTTACTTCTTGTCCGAGGTAATCTTCGGCAGTTTTCTTCATTTTTTGAAGAATCATTGCCGAAATTTCCTGTGGAGTATATTGTCTGTCATCTATAACAACTCTCGGAATATTGTTGTCGCCTTTTACTACTTTGTATGGCAATCTTTTTATTTCTTCCTGAACTTCGTCAAAACTTCTACCCATCAATCTCTTGATGGAGTAAATTGTTCTTTCGGGGTTTGTAATTGATTGACGTTTAGCCGGATCACCGACTTTCCTTTCCCCGTTTTTATCAAATGATACCACGGAAGGTGTTGTTCTTTTACCTTCGCTATTGGGTATTACTACCGGTTCGTTACCTTCCATTACGGCAACGCAAGAGTTGGTAGTTCCTAAATCTATACCTATTATTTTTCCCATAGTTTTCTTTCCTCCTTTTTTAAGTTTTGCCATAACTTTATCAATAGTTGTGCCAACAGAAAAAGCGGACAAAATGTCACACGATAGTTAGGTTGAAATTGAATTTGGAAATAAAAAAAGCCCCTAAACCATACTTATGAAGGTTTAAGGGCTAAAATAAGGGGTTATTTATCTTCAATGTACAGTAATGTAAGAGTTTGGTTTAGTAATAGGTATGCAATTTCTCCAAAAGTAATCGGACCGGAAATTTTATCAATTTTTTTACCTTCCAATTCGCCGTATAAATAGTTTAAAATACAATTACAGGAGAATTTAGGTTGGTTTTCTATTTGTTTTATTTGAAAGTTGAAACTGGAAACATAGTTATTGATAGGTTTGGCAAATTTGTAAATTCTATCTTTGAAAACTGGAGCATAAAAATTTACCGTATCGTCTTCAACACTTCTAAAACTCACATTTATTTGTGCTCCTGCGTAATCTGATATTATAGGTAATTTTATGTCAATGTTGTTGTCCCTAAGGTATTGAGCAAAATTAGTTTTTTCTCCATTTATTAAGCACTCTTTACAACTAAATCCCGATTCAAGGAATTCTATTTCGGGACTATTTTCTGATTGTTCAAAGATATTTACAATTTCAAGGTAAGCTGTTTTGTGTTCGGGTAACTCAACATGAATTACAACTGCCTTGTCTGTTATTACTTCTCCTGTTTGACCGTTAAAAACTTTTGCTGTATCTTGCGAATTTAAGTCAAATCCTGCTACCCAGCCTACTATGGGTGTGTTAAAAACATTTTCGTTTTCGGGTATTTGCAGTGCATAATTTTCGTGTACTTTTGTGAATGGGGGGATTATGATAAAAGAAAATACGTTTTCATAAGTGTCTGTTACTATGTTGTTTACTTCGTCGGGTCCGTATGTTTTAATTTTAAAGTCTTTTGCAGCAGAGTCAAATTCATTTGCAAAAATAAGATCTTGAGAAAACATTGCTTTTTCATCTCCCATGAAATATGGAATAGTACCGCCTATCCAGTTTCCTTTGGGGAGTTGTGACAATATTTTTTCGTCTCCGGCAAGAGATAATAATTTACCTTCCTTGATGAAGCTTATAACTTCGTCAATTTTGTATAATTTTCCTTCCATAATTTTATGTTTTTAGTTTTTAAAAATTTTTTTAATGTCAGATTGAACTGCCAATGGATACTTTTCGCATAAGGCATGAATTTTTTTTACGCCTTCTTCCAAAGTAATTTTAGAATTTTTGATAGCACGTCTGGTTTGGTCGACTTGCATTTGTAAAACAAAATTGTCAAGTTTTACATCAATTTTACCGGTGAGCAAGTCTCGCCATTCTTGTCTTGTAACATCGGGTATTTTTCTCATAATTGTTAATGTTTTGTAATAGCTTTTTTGCAAATATAAAAAAAATTTTTAATATCTGTGTGTTTTGCAAAATAAAATCTAAATTTATTGTAATAGCTCTCGGGTCAAGAT
>JALWKH010000079.1:0-1404 GCA_026996635.1 Bacteroidales bacterium
GATTCCGAAACAATAAGATTCTGAAACGAGTTCAGAATGACATCTTCGGAATGACTTTGTCCAGAATGAAGTGATTCAAAAAACATTTTCAGGTTAACATTGTCAAATTAGCTCCAAACAATTTTGAAAAACAATTTAAAGAACTCAATTAACACACTAAAACATAAATTCATTAGCAAATTAACAAATTAGCACATCCAGAACTAACAACTAACAATTAACAATTAACCACTAATAATTATAATATTTTTTATACCACTCCACAAACTTTCTTATCCCCTCTTCCACACTCGTATCGGGCTTATAACCGTATTCACTAATCAATTCCGTTACATCGGCGTGTGTTTTTTCCACATCACCCGGCTGCATAGGCATAAAATTCTTAATAGCCTTTTTGCCCAATTCTTTCTCCAACACTTCTATAAAATCCAACAGCTTTACCGGGTTGGAATTGCCAATGTTCAAAATCCTGTAAGGTGCTATGGACGACGAAGGATCGGGCTCTTCCCCTCTCCACTCATTATTCGGCACTGCCGGCTTAAACAGCACACTTCCAACTCCTTCAACTATATCATCAATGTATGTAAAATCCCGCACCATATTTCCGTTGTTGTAAACATCTATCGGATCTCCCGCCAAAATCTTCTTTGTAAACAAAAACAAAGCCATATCGGGTCTGCCCCAAGGTCCGTAAACCGTAAAAAACCTCAACCCTGTTGTGGGAATAGCATACAGATAGCTGTATGTGTGAGCGATTAGCTCGTTACTCTTTTTTGTTGCCGCATACAAACTCACCGGGTGGTCCACATTATCCTTTACCGACAGCGGATATTTGCGGTTGAGTCCGTAAACGCTGGAACTGCTAGCAAAAACAAAATGCTTTAAATCCAGCACAAAATGCCTAATACCTTCCAACACATTCAAAAAACCGGTGATGTTATTTTCAATATATGCGTAAGGATTTTCAAGGCTGTAACGCACTCCCGCCTGTGCCGCAAGATTTACCACATAATCGGGTTTAACTTCTTTGAAAAGGTCAAAAAGTTTTTCCCTATCTTCCAGAGAAAGTTTAACGAATGTGTAACTTAATTTTTCGCTCTTAACAGGCTTGCCGTACTCAATTTTATCCACATCGATACCGGCTTCTTTCAACCTGTCATACTTGAGCCTGACATCGTAATACTCATTTATATTGTCAATGCCCCAAACCTCATAACCCCTGTTGCACAAGTAATTAACCAAGTGAAAGCCGATAAAACCCGCCGTGCCTGTTACCAAAATTTTCTGCATAAAATCAAAAAATGATATTTGTTTGAAAAGATTTGAAAATCCTTGTTACTTTTGGCAAAAATAAAACTTATTTCGTTATGATTGAAACAATATTGAAACATAAAAGCATAAGGA
>JALWKH010000079.1:1414-7220 GCA_026996635.1 Bacteroidales bacterium
ACGACAAGACTTTGGAAGAAATCCTTACAGCCGGAACACGTGCTTCAACAACAGGTAATATGCAAGTTTACAGCATAATCGTTTCCACCGACGAATGCTTGAAAAAGAAACTGTGGGAAGCACATTTTAAGCAAGATATGGTGTTGCAAGCACCTGTTATTCTAACTTTTTGTGCAGACTTCAACAGGTTTACCAAGTGGTGCAAATTGCGTAACGCCAATGCAGGATACGACAACTTTTTGTCATTTTATACCGCCACAATAGATGCTTTGCTGGCAGCACAAAATGTAGCACTTGCCGCTGAAGACAAAGGGCTTGGTATTTGCTACCTCGGCACAACCACTTATATGGCTGACGAATTGATAGACATATTACGCCTGCCCGAACTTGTAATGCCCGTAACCACTATTGCACTCGGTTATCCCGATGAAGAGCCGCCGCTTACGGACAGGTTGCCGCTTGACGGCGTAGTTCATTACGAAGTGTACACGGATTATTCCGCAGATAAAATAAACGAGATTTACAGGGAGAAAGAAAACAATCCCGTTTACAAAAAGTTTGTGGAAGAAAACGGCAAAGAAAACCTTGCTCAAGTTTTTGCTGAAGTCAGATACAAAAAAGAAGACAACGAATTTTTCTCCGAAAAACTTTTAAGAACATTAAAGGATCAGAAGTTTATCAAATAGCACAGGAAACGACATCGGCATTGCATGAAGCCGGTGTCGTTTAATAAAGCATCCCACTTTTTTCACACCAACCGACATTTTATCAAAAATATTGTATTTTTGAAATACGTTTTACAAAGTACAATAATGAAAAGGCTTTTTTATTTATTTCTATACAGTCTGCTGATAACAAACATATTAAGTGCAAATAAAATCGACAGTCTGAAAAACATCATAAACACATCAAAACAAGATACAGTTAAGCTGAAAAACCTGTTAAAACTTTCATATCTTTACACCAATTACTCGCTTGACAGTGCAATAAAATATTACAACCAAACAATAAATCTCGCAAAAAAATTAAATTCAAACAAAATTCTGGCGGAAGCATACAGTAAAGCAGGAGTAACTCAGTTTATTTTCGGGAATTATGACAAAGCCGTAGAGTTTTTCAAAAAATCAATCGAAGTAAGCAAAAAAACAAGGGATAAAGAAAGCATTGCAGGTGCACTCGGAAATATCGGTGTTATTTATTATAAAAAAGGTGATTACCCTCTAGCCGTCAACTATTATTTAAAAGCATACCGCATCAGCAAAGAAACCGGCGACAAAAAAGCAATGGCAAATAACCTTGGCAACATAGGGCTGATTTATTACATTCAGAATGACTATAAAAAGGCTCTCTCATACTATAATAAAGCACTAAAAATCAATAAAAAAACAGACAACAAGTCTGGCATTATAAATAATCTGACCAACATAGGTATAGTTTATTACTACGAAGGAAATTACATAAAAGCACTGGACTACTACTTTAAAGCCTTAAAGTTGGCTGAACAAACAGGAAATAAACGGGTAGAAGCCGCTATACTCGGAAATATAGGAATGGTGTACGACGACCTGGAAAATTATAAAAAGGCTCTGGAATACTACCTTAAAGCACTGAAAATCAAAAAGGAATTGGGCAACAAAAACGGTATGGCTGTAAACCTAATGAATATCGGAAACGCGTATACTCAACAGGATTTGCCTGAAGAAGCTTTGGAATATTACACAAAAGCCCTTAAAATTTACGAAGAACTAAATGACATCAGCGGAATTGAAACGGCAACTTTAAACATTGGGATTGCTCTAAACAAACAAAATAAATTTGATGAAGCTAAAAGCTACTTTGATAAGGCTTTGAAACTGGCAAAAGAAATAGACGACAAAGAAGGATTGGCTTTAATTTACGGTAATATGGGCATAATGGCACTAAAGCAAAAAGAATACGACAAAGCCATATCTTATTTGAAAAACGCCGTTGCACTCGGAAAAGAAATAAACACCATTTACCACCTAAAAGATTTTTACAAAAACCTGTCGGAAGCCTATTACGGCAAGCACAACTACAAAGAATCTATATCGGCATACAAAAACTACATAATGTACCGGGACAGCGTAATGAGCGAAAAAAACAAAAAAGCCTCTTTCCAAAAAGAACTTAAATACCAATATGACAAAAAAGCCGCACTGGACAGCATTGCATACGCCAAAAACCTGCAAATCAAAAACTTGGCACTGCAAAAAGAAAAAGCAATAAGCAGCAAACAACGGTTGATAATTATTTTTGTCCTTACGGCACTATTTATAATTATAGTTTTTTCGGTAATGCTTGCCAACAGGTTCAGAATAACCAAAAAGCAAAAGCAAATAATCGAACAACAAAAAGAAATAGTTGATGAGAAAAACAGCGAACTTCAACAATTGGTGGAAGAAATAAGCGCACAAAGGGATGAAATTGAAAACCAAAAGAAGCATATAGAAAAAATACACCAAGAAATAAGTCAAAGCATAAATTACGCTACATACATACAGCAAGCCGTCCTTTCTCTTCCCGGCACACTGAAAAAATATGTATCGGATTTATTTATCTTTTATTTACCGAAGAATAAGGTATCGGGCGATTTTTATTGGTGGTCGCACATAAACGGCAAAACGATAATAACCGTAGCAGACTGTACGGGACATGGTGTTCCGGGGGCATTTATGAGTATGCTCGGTATTTCCTTGCTCAGGGAAATAGTAATAAAAGAAGGCATAACAAGCCCTGCCGCAATATTTAACGCCTTGCGTGATGAAATCATCAAAACACTGAAACAAAGCGGAATACAAGGCGAGCAAAAAGACGGTATGGATATGGCAATGATAACAATTGACCATTGGCAAAACACATTGCAATTTGCAGGAGCCAACAATCCCGCTTATTTAATTCCCCACTCAGGAACACAACTTATAGAAGGCAATCCGTCAAAACTCGTTAAAATAGAAGGCATAACAGACGATGACAAACTGTTTTATGAACTGAAACCCGACAAGATGCCGATAGCAATATATGAAAGAATGGAAAGTTTTACGGAAATAACAGTAAAGGTAAGCAAAGGTGATATGATTTACTTGTTCAGTGACGGATATGCCGACCAGTTCGGCGGACGAAAAGGGAAAAAATTCAAAACACCGAATTTCAAGAAATTACTGGCACTTGTATCTGATATGCCTGCCGAAAAACAACGGGAAAAGATTGCACAAGTTTTTGCGGAGTGGAAAAACTCGTATGAACAAGTGGACGATGTTACCGTTGTAGGCGTAAGGTTGTAAAATTATTTCTCGCCGACATATTTAAAGCACCTTACCGAAAATCCGTGGTCCTTCTCGGCATTGCTCAACCCTACCGAAGATTCGTAATAATGCAGGAAAGCATACCACGCTTTTTCTTCATCCTCTTCATCTATTAGCCACCAGTATCCTTTGTTGCCCACACTGCCGAACTCACCATTGTCATCATCACAAAAGCCGGCAGGCACCAATGCCCACTCTTTTGCTTTGTCTCCTACATTACGGTTTTTGCCCCTGCCTGACAAATCACAATTTTCCATTCTGTTCCAATCATCAAGAGAAGGCACTTTCCAGCCTTTGGGAGCTACGCCTTTTTTTACTGCATACCAATTATACAATATACCGTAATCCTTGGCAAAACGCTTGGAATCGTAAATATACCGTGCCACTCCGGATGTATCACCTTCCCACTCATCATTATTACTAACAATCTTTATAGGCTTTCCGTTTGCATAATGTGTTGTTTTCAAGTTATCAACCATCCACAGCATATCGCATACTTTCATTATTGTATAGCTGTTTCCGTCAGCATCTACACATTCGTCAAAATACACATCAAGTACGGTATCTTTATCAGTGTAGAACGGCACAATTGTCTTCATTTTGCCCGAAAATGCTTTTATAAAAACCGGCACATCACCGCTTGTGGTAATATTTACGGTATCTCCTCCTATTTCAATCCTGCTGCGGTCTGTAAAGCCCTTACCCGAAAATTTGTATTGCAATTTATTGCCTTTGTTTATTATAATTTTGCCGGTGTTTTTGAGAGAAAAAATAGTTTTTGTGGTAAAATCCATAACCCATACGGAATCAATTTTATTTGCTTTTCCGTCAGGTTGCAATTTTACCGTAATTTGTTGTCCGTTTACTGCAACAGCAAACCATAACAAAGCAATTGTTAAAATCCGGGTTTTCATTGTTTTGCTTTTTTATTTATATTGTTGTTTTACACTTTCGGCTTTCTCATCTTAAACAAAGAGATTCCGAAGAACCTGAAAACGATAAGATTTTGAAACAAGTTCAAAATGACGTTTTCAGGTTGACGTTGTTCGGAATAACATTGCTCAGAATGACATCTTCGGATGTTATTTCAGCATTATTTTATTCATAACCAAACACATAAACAATAACAACTAAAACATTATCAAATTATCAAATTCCCACATAAATAATTTCCACATTTTCACTAACAATTAACAACTAATAACTAATCATTAACCATTAAAAATTAGCAAATTAACTAAAATTTATACGACAGCCCGTTTTTCAAAAAATATACAGTATTCGGAATTCCTTCAGGCAAAAACGAATCATACACAATTTCATAATCCACCGTAAATGAAAAATGATTTGACACACTAATTGAAAACCCGGTATTATTAAACAAACGATAATTGGTTTTTATTGCATCAGGCAATGGCTGGTAATAAGTTGTGGAGTAAAAGAACACATTTTTGGAAACCCTGTAATTCACAGACAAATAAGAATTTAGCCTCACCCAATTAAAGCCCGTTGTATCATCCTTAAAGATTTCATATTCATACATTGCCCCGGCACCTATGCTGACCTTAATTTTTTCTTGCCTCACAGGCACATATCTGATACCGCCGCCTGCAAGAATCCGTTTATCTATCTTCCTTATGGCATCAAATTGCATCTGCTCAAACGCTTCAGCATACAAGCGATAACCTTGTGTCAGCCTGTAATTATACCTGATATGCTCGTAGCCTTTGTTTACCAAGTCTGTGTTTTCAGCTTTCTTAAAAGCCAAGTTACCGATAAAATACCATTCGTGTTTATCCTTGACAACCAACACATTATACGACAAAGCCACATTCCAAAGAGTTTTAGTGTTTTTTATCAAACTGACGGAAGAATTAATATTGCCGAAAGTTCCCGTAGTATCCGCATTCAATCGCTTTCTTTCAATATTTACCACTTGGGAATTAGCAAGATAAGGCAGCATAACCGCTAAAATTAAAAGCAACTTTTTCATAATCCTTGCTTTGAATATTTTGACAACTCACGGTATTTTCTCCTTGCTTTTTCGGCAAAAATGCTTTCGGGATAATCTACGATGAGTTTTTTATAATACTTTGCAGCCTCAGCAGGCTTGTTCAAATAAGTTTCCATCAACCCGGCAAGTTTAAACAAAGCATTATCAGCCAGAATATCAAAAGGATAATAATCAACCACATACTTATATGCTTTTGCAGCCTCTTCATATTTTCCCATATTTGCCAGCAAGTCGCCTTTGAGCAAATAAACATCATCTGTAACAGAATGTTCGGGGAATTTATTGACAATTGAATCCAAAACCACCAGAGCCAACGAATCCTGACCCGCAAATTCATACAACTTTGCCCTGCCGTACATCACAAGCGGTGTTTTTACCGAATCAAAAGCAGTATTGTTATCAATAAACTCCGCCAGCTTAAAAGCATCATTGGCAATAGGTTTGGAAGTGCTTCCTTTCAGCACATCAG
>JALWKH010000080.1 GCA_026996635.1 Bacteroidales bacterium
TTTTAACACCGCCTTAAAAGACGGTGCTAATCATTTTTTCAGTATCGGCTTTTATCGAGGGGAGAAGTTTTGATTTAAGAATATCGAATAATGAATAACGAATGATGAATTTTACTTCTAAAATCACATAAGTATTGATTATTTGTAATTTGAGGTTAGTTTACATTTATTCAAAATACCGTACTTGATTAGTCTTGCCATTTATGGTAGGGTGAAAAATAGCAGATCACTGATGCTACTAATATTCAATACGATTTAATTGCAAATAAAATATCCACACGATGCAATCGTGCGGTAACATATGGGGTATTATGTTTTCAAAAAGCCTGCCCGTGATTTTGTGATCAGTTTTTTTATTTATTTTTCGGATAAGTTTTTATCCTGGATTCGTTCATTTCTCTTTGTTTGTATTTTCTGTAAATATATTCGATCAAGATTGCTGCCGTAAAGGTAATGATGCTGGTTACAAATGCACTTTTATTTGTATTCCATTGATAAACCAGAATGAAACAAAAAACGGCGATAAGAATAAGTAAGTTGAAAAGTATAAGGATTTTATTTCCTCCGTAATTTTTGTATAATTTCAAATGTGATATTAAAACAAAAATATAGATGGTTGTAAAAATTATACTTGTAATGGAAGCTATTGCATTAAGGTCAAAAAATAAGGCAAAAAATAATCCTAGTCCTGCAGTAATGTACAACCCTTCGATAGATTTGAACCAAACTTTTCTTTCAAAAACTTCCGGTAATTCACCGTCTTTGGCAAGAGAATATGCAACATTGGCACCACCGAAAATAGTAGCATTAAGTGCCGAAGAAATAGAGAATAAGGCTCCTATGGAAATGAGCAAAAATCCAAAAACTCCAAGAAACGGTTTTGCAGCTATCGCAAGAGCATTTTCTTCTGCTTTTACAATTTCAGGCAACGGTAAGTTCCCTATGGTAACTAAAGAAATGAGAACATATATAACCATAACGATGAAAATGCTCCAATAAATTGCTCTGGGAATATTTTTTTGTGGATTTTTTATATTCTCGGATGCATTGGTAATAAGCCCGAATCCCATATATGACAGGAAGAAAATTACCGATGCGTTTAACAGTCCCTTGAAGTGCACAGAATCAAGATCCGGTTTAATTAAGTCCGGCTTTATGTACATTATTCCACCGAATATGAATACCAGCAGAATGGAAATTTTTATCAATACTATGTAGAATTCTGCTTTCCCAACAGCTTTACTGCCAAAAAAATTCAATGCCGTAAAAAATCCTATGATGCCTACTTCTACTATTCCCGTATTTAGTGCTGTATTGCTTATATGAATCAACGGTAACAAATAACCTGCAAATCCTTTGGCAAACAGTGCTATTGATATTACATAAGTGAACCACATTAGTATGCTTAATGTTCCCGTAACAATTCCATCTCCCACTCCTTTGATTATGAATGCAATAGGTCCTGCATTTGAAATAATTTTACCTCCAAGGTGAGCATAAGAATAAGCAACTGCCAAGGCGTATACTCCGGATAAAATA
>JALWKH010000081.1 GCA_026996635.1 Bacteroidales bacterium
CTGTATTAAAAAAGAAAAATTTAAAGTTAGCTTGTTAAAGAAAATATTTATACCTCCACCTGATTGAGAAAAAATTAAGTATGGTGAAATATAGTGGATTGATGGGCTTTCGTAAAAGTTATAAATCGAACCGCTGTAATAAAATCCGAAAATGGAAAACTTACCTATGTTAAATCCCGCTTCACCGGAAATTACATATGGGTTTTCCGATAAATAATTTTTTAATATTTCGTTGTCTGTATTTTTGCTGAATAAAAGATAGTTGAATGAACCTTGTAGGTACAACCTTGGAGATGCAAAAGGGTATAATATAACCGTTTGGGAAGGTACTAATTGTATTCCCGTACCGTAAAATGAAACTGCAGCTTGTGATGTAAAAGTTATATAAGGTGTGGAAAATATTGTTCCGAAACTGCCTGCTAAGGAAATAGATTTTTGATTAGAAGCGACAAATTCTTGATTAGTCTGTTGCCAAATGAATGTACGGCTTTCAGTGGTTTTGGTTGAAAATAGTTTATATTTTTCATACACCATGTTAATGTCATAATAATAAGTAAGCTTATTACTTGCTACCATATATTTTGTAGCTGAAAGGTCGTTAATAATACCGGTAAAGTTTGAATTATAATTTTTGTTTTCACTATCAATACCATAAAAATAAACGGATGATGGTAGCAAGGAGTTTGAAATAGTCCAAAGCCTTTTTCCTTTGTACATTAAAATATCGGTTGTGTATGTTTTGAATCCTTTTATGTAATATGTCGAAACGGTTTCGTCCCCCGCATCTTTTTGTAATGTTGGTGTACCTGTATTGTTACTTGCAAAACCCGTACTGAAATGTATAGCGTCTATTTTTTTGTCTATCTTGCCGAGCTTGGTTTCTAAATAGTGTGCCCTTAAATAATCTCCCGATTTTATATAAGCTCCGTAAAGAAGATTGATTGCATATTTATCAGAATAACCGTTCATTTTCAATGCATTTTCCAACTCTACAATGGCTTTCCTTTCCTTATGCTTGGCAAGATAGGCTTCTGCCAGCCTTATTCTCAGATAATAAAAATCAATGTTTTGCTTAAGTCCGGCTTTTGCATACCTTATTAGATTGTCCCAATCTTTTTGTAAATAGAGCTGGTAAGTTAAGGCATCAAGTTTAGGAAAAGTTAATGTGTCTTTTTGCCCGTATGTTATGGAAAAAAACGATGTTAAAAATGTGAAAAACAATATTTTAATCAGCTTTTGCATTTTACTTGTAAAGTTTCGTTGTTTTCAAATGTTTCTATTTTTATTTCATTCCCGTTTATTGTTATGCCAAATCTTTTTGTTGAAAATTCTTTGCTGAAAACAGTGTTTTTTATTTCACCTTCCATTTTTACATATGACGGAGAAAAAGAGTTGTCGGTTTCGGTATATTTTATTTTGTAGTCCGACTTTAGTAACAAAAAGAACGGAGAAATAAAGTCTTGTATTATTCTTAAAGGTTTTGGGAAACCTGCTTGATGAACCGGTATAATATCTTCTACCGTAATAT
>JALWKH010000082.1 GCA_026996635.1 Bacteroidales bacterium
CGCAACTGGTATCTTCCGTCTTTGGCGTGGCGGATCTCTTGCCGCAACGTTTCGGCATCGTCATGGGGTTTGATCTCTAATGGTGCTCGCATACCAAGCAAAGAGCAAATTTTATTCCAAAATCATTTAGGATTGGTAATATAATAGAAGCGTTAAAATTCTATCATTTTATTTTCTTTTTAAAAAAGAACTGTGGAATCTTTGAGGTATTTTTAACGAAAAGGCTGCCAAAATGTCCTACACCATTCTTTCTCATAGCTCGCAGGTCTTCTTTGCTTTTTTGTATCAAATTTTTAATATTTTTATTACTTGCACCGCCTACACGCATTTTGACCAGTACATGGGGTATATAATGGGTCGATATTTTTTCTTTTCCCAGGAAACGTAGGATAGTATCATAATCGGCAGCAATTTGGAAACTCATATCGAAGGCACCAAAACGCTCATAAACTGTGCGTCTGACATAAAAAGTAGGATGCGGGGGCATCCATCCACGTTTGAGTTTACCCGGAGTGAAAACACCGCTTTTCCACAAACGTACAACTTGAGAAATATCCTCTTTTTTCACATAAATAAGGTCACCGTAAACACTATCAACATGCCAAGTTCTAAAAGCTTCTGCAATACGAGCCACAACATGTTCGTCTGCAAAAACATCATCGGAATGAAGAAAACCCACAACTTCACCCGTTGCCAATGCAATACCTTTATTAAGCCCATCATAGATACCCTGATCGGGTTCGGAAACAAAAGTATCGATCCGATCAGCATAACGTTTTATGATATCAATAGTCCCATCCGACGAAGCACCATCTACAACAATATATTCAATGTTTTTATAACTTTGTGAAAACACAGACTCTATAGTTTCAGCTATGGTTTCTTTATTATTGAACACTGATGTAATAATTGATATTTTCATTTAATCCTCTGCTTGTATATTTATCATTTTACGATTACGTTTTTTTTTCGCAGGATTGCCTTGATAAATACCGTATGCAACTAAATCGGAAGTTGCCACAGAACCTACAGTAAGGATGCTATGGCTTTGACAAACAACTCCAGGACAAACAATTGATTTAGCCCCAATCCAAACACCATCTTCGATCGCAATCTTTTCAAGCATTAAATCAAAAGTTTCTTTTTTGTAGTCATGACTACCCGTTAACAAATAGGCACCTTGAGATATTACTACATTATTACCCATCTTTACCGCTGTCAGATTATCGATCCAGACCCCTTCACCTATCCAGCAATAATTACCTATCTCCAGAAACCATGGATACTTGATATTGACATTGGGTTTTATCACCACTCTTTGTCCTATTTTTGCACCAAAGAATCTCAAAAGCCATATCTTAAAAGAGGAAGGAAACGGCAACATAGTTTTAAAAAATGTTTTGTTAGTAACATACCAGAAAACTCGTTTTAATGTATTTCCTGGCTTATACCAATCATTGTTATATTGTTTTAGTTTCATGGTACTCATAAAATGATTCCATATTCTTTTTGTAAAAAGATCAAAATC
>JALWKH010000083.1 GCA_026996635.1 Bacteroidales bacterium
TGTTTACTCTGAGGTTTTTTGATTGTTGTACTTTTTCGTTTTTGTCTCCGGGAAGGCTGTTTAACGTAATTAAGTATATCATTGTTTTTATCATTGAAATGATTAAGGCGAATTTTGATGTGGCACGCAGAGTGATTTCTCCTTCCCTTCCCATCAATCCCGGTATTGTTAAGATTAAAACCGAATTGAAAACAAATTATGCCAAGATGGTATTGGCAAACAGCATTACTCTTACTCCGGGTACACTGTCTGTAGATATTATAGATGACTATATTTACATTCACTGGATTGATGTAAAAAGTACAGATCCTGAACAAGCATTTAAAGATATAGCTGAAACTTTTGAAAAAATATTGTTAAAAATTTTTGAATAATGGAAGCATTTAAGGACATAACGATTTTGGTTGCATTCGGCTTTATAATACTGGGGATGATTTTTGCATTCATCAGGTTTGTAAAAGGTCCGACTGCAGCAGACAGAACTGTAGCCGTAGATACTCTTACTACCATCGGTGTAGCAGCTTTGGTCTTGTTGGGATACTTGTACCAAAGGTTTATTTACATTGATGTTGCTTTGGTTTACGGTGTTTTAGGTTTTGTAGGTGTATTAGTAATCGCAAGATATTTGGAGGACGCATTATGAATCAAATATTGGAAATTCTCGGTTTGATATTAATAATAATAGGTAGCATCTTCTTGTTTTTGGGTGCACTGGGTATTTACCGTATGCCTGATGTTTACAACAGGCTTCAAGCCGGAACAAAAGCTACCACATTGGGAGGTATGTCTTTGATTATTGGCGTAGGTCTTATTCAACCCGATTGGTTCTGGAAATCTTTGATTTTGGTTATTTTTATTGCACTTTCCAACCCGATAAGTTCACACGCATTGGCAAGAAGTGCATATAAGTCAAAGATTAAACCGTTCTTCAAAGGGAAAGAAGATGAAATGGACGCATACAAAGAAATGGTAGAAAACAACGAAAACAATTAGGAGGTTAAATTATGGATATTTTAACAATCAGTATTATTATAATGGCAATATTGCAAATCGGAGCTGCAGTTTATGCAGTCATCCAAAAAGATTTGCTTTATGCCGTAATAGCAACATCCGTTATAAGTCTTATCCTTTCTATTTTCTTTTATGTATTGCAAGCTCCGGATGTGGCACTTACGGAAGCAGCCATTGGTGTGGCGTTAACTACTATTATTTTCGTTATTACCATTCGTAATACCGAAAGATACGAAGATAAAAGACACGTTAAAATAGGAAATAAAATCATTAAGAAATGAAAAAGGTTATAGTTCTAACACTATTGGCTGTTATAGGTTATTATTTAGTAGATGTTTTTTCTCAAATTAAGTTTGGGGAAAACAGGTTTCAAGGTCAGAATGTCAGGGATTTTTATTTGGATAAATCAAAAAACGACCTTCAAGTTTCCAACAGTGTAACTGCTATTGTGGTAAACTTCAGAGGATTTGATACCTTGGGTGAAGTTACCGTGTTGTTTTTGGCAGCTACT
>JALWKH010000084.1 GCA_026996635.1 Bacteroidales bacterium
AGCGTGAGGCTATCGAGTATGTTTATATTGGCGAATTTACTACATCAATCACAGATTCAATATTATCATTAGCTGAGTTGAACCTTGAGACTTCGAATGACAGTGTAAAATTAAAAAAACGAGTTTATTTTATTTTAGTCGAAGGTTTGCAAAACATTACCCGCCATCAGCAGTATGAACCAGAATACGCCCAATACAGTGGTTTGTTGCTTATCCAAAGATTGGATGATGGAGTTGTAATAACCACAGCGAATTACATACAAAATACTGAGGTTGAGCGGCTTAAACAGCATTTAGACCGTATAAATAGTTTAAAACAGGAGGAATTAAAAGATTATTATAGAAAAATCCTCGCAGAGCAACGCTTTACAAAAAAAGGCGGTGCAGGTCTTGGACTTATTGAAATAGCAAGGAAGTCTGGACACAAATTGGTTTATTCTTTTGACCGGTTTGATGATAAATATTCGATTTTTTATTTGCAAACACGCATTTCTTTACCTTCGCAAGAGATTGATAAACAGGAGGCTTTGCAAAGTTTGGAGAGAATTAAAACTTTACACAAATTTTTGCTGAAGTGTAATATAGTTTTGAGTTTTGCAGGCATTTTGGTGCAGGATAAGCTTGTATTTATGCTTTCGATTTTAGAAAAGCGAATAAATAAAGAAGTTATTTTAAAAAGCAAAGTTTTTAGCGTAATTGTCGAATTGCTACAAAATGTTGCAACACATTCAGATATGTACGAATTAGATAATATTTCAGGACATTACGCAATTTTTTACATAGCTGAAGACAGAAAATATTTGCGGGTTACCACTGGAAATTATATCAAAAAAGAGAAAATCCAGAAATTAAAACAAAAAATTGATTATGTTAATTCTTTCTCAATCAAGGAGTTGACAAAGATGCACTATCAAATACTAAAAAATTACAAAGAGCATAAAAAGGACGAGACACAAGGCCTTGGATTGTTTAACATCAGGTTAAAATGAAAGAAAAAGCTAAATTACTATTTTCAGGAGGTTGACGATCAGTTTGCTTTCTTTTCTATAGAGGTTGTATTGGAAAAAATGACACCAGAAATACAATCACTAAAAGTCAAGCCGACAAGCACTGTACCATACATTTATCTTTCAGCAAGAGAGGCAAAATTTATTTTCGAAGGCTATTCCATTGACCCACAGATTGATAAGATTTATGAAAAAGTTTTGCAATGGTTTGACTATTATCTTACTTACCCGCGGAATTTTACAATTTTACAATTCAAATTCAAAGATTTTAACCATCAGACAGAGGAGTTTATTATAAAGCTTTTGAAAAAATTGAATTATGCTGAGTTGGAGACAGTTGTAATAGTAAAATGGTACGTTTATCCTGCCATCAGACAGAAGTCAATAGAGTTTTTCGACAAAATCTCACAGCAATTTGAAAACATTGAATTTCAATTGATTAACGAACCTGCTAAATGAAAGCAATGATTTTTGCCGCAGGGCTTGGCACGCGGCTCCGCCCCCTGACCAATAC
>JALWKH010000085.1 GCA_026996635.1 Bacteroidales bacterium
TATGAAAAGAATTACATTGATTTTGCTGGCTGTAATTTTGTCAGCATGGTTTGCGGAAGCACAAGAGGTTGATACATTAGGTGCTTATATTATTAAATTGGACAAAAAATTACCTGCTACTTCTGTTAAGAATCAATACCGTTCCGGTACATGTTGGAGTTTTTCAGGTATATCCTTTATTGAGTCTGAATTGTTAAGAATGGGTAAGGGAGAATATGATCTTTCCGAAATGTTTGCTGTTAGAAATGTTTATTCTGACAAAGCAGAAAAATATGTGCGTTTGCATGGTAATTTAAATTTTGGCCCTGGTGGTGCATTTCACGATGTTACTTATGTGATGAAAAATTATGGATTGGTTCCTGAAGAGGCTTATACAGGGCTTCAATATGGTGAACCAAAACATGTTCATATGGAAATGGATGCAGTGCTGAAAAATTTTGTTGATGCTATTATAAAAGATCCAAATAAAAAATTGACTCCAGTGTGGCATGATGCTTTTAATAGGATACTGGATACATATCTTGGTGAATATCCCAAAGAATTTACATACAAGGGTAAAAAATACACTCCGAAGTCATTTTTACAAAGCCTTGGTTTGAATCCTGATGATTATGTTGAAATTACTTCATTTACGCACCATCCTTTTTATCAAAAGTTTGCTATAGAGTTGCCCGATAACTGGTTGTGGTATCAAGATTGGAATGTCCCGCTGGAAGATATGATGAAAATTATTGACAATGCACTCGACAACGGTTATACCGTTGCATGGGCAAGTGATGTAAGCGAAGACGGATTTTTGTGGAGAAAAGGAATTGCCATCTTACCCGATGTAGATAACCAAGAAGAAACAGGACTTGAAAGAGCACGCTGGGAAAAAATGAGCAGAAAAGATAAAATGAATTATTTATATAGTTTGGAACATATAGTTAAAGAAAAGAAAGTTACGCAAGAACTAAGACAAAAATGGTTTGATAATTATAAAACAACAGATGACCACGGTATGCATATTATCGGTTACGGTCACGATCAAGAAGGACATAAATTTTATCTGGTGAAAAATTCTTGGGGTACCGACAATAATCCTTTAGATGGTTATTTCTTTGCTTCAGAAGAATTTGTGAAAGCAAAAACAACTGCAATAATGGTTCATAAAAATGCAATACCTAAGGATATTGCAAAAAAAATGGGTTTGTAGTTGATTTTGTAAAATAAAAAAGCTGTATATTTGCAAGCCAAACATGGGCGAGTCTTATACGACCAGCTCCCCCCTAATCCCCCAGGTCCGGAAGGAAGCAAGGGTACGGGGGTTGAGCGGTGCGATATAAGTAGCTCGCCCTTCCTTTTTATACCCACTTGTAGGTATTTTAAAGGACAAAGTGTCACACTTGAGAAAAATTGCATTATTTTTGCAAGCCTAAAATGAAATTAAAAACTATAAAGCTATGGCATTAGAACATTTAACAAAAGAAACATTCCTTGAAAAAGTATTTGACTACGAAAAAGAAACAGAATGGAAATACAAAGGTGATAAACCTGCTTTAATCGATTTTTATGCAGATTGGTGTCAACCTTGTAAAATAGTTGCTCCTATTTTGGAAGAACTTCAAGAAGAATACGGTGATGAATTGGTAATTTATAAAATAGATACCGAAGACCAACAAGAATTGGCAGCTATATTCGGTATCAGAAATATACCGTCATTACTGTTTATTCCTAAAGATGCTCAACCGCAAATGGCAGTTGGTGCATTACCAAAAGAAACTTTGATTAAAGCAATCGAAGATGTACTTGGTGTAAAACATCCATCAAGTAAAGAAGCTTAATAAAGCATTTTTAGCGACATTACTCTAAGCCCTCTCTACGTTGGAGGGCTTTTTTATTATTTTTTTGCAAAAAAAGTTTTGTGGTTCAAAAAAAAGTGCGAAATTTGCACTCCCAAAAAATTACTAAAATGTCACGAGTTTGTCAAATTACAGGAAAGAAGACGATAACAGGGAATAATGTAGCACACTCAAACAAAAGGACTAAAAGAAAATATTATCCTAACTTGTTCGAAAAGAAGTTCTATATCCCTGAAGAAGACAGATGGATAACTTTGAGAGTATCTGCTGCAGGAATCAGATTGATTAACAAAGTTGGAATTTCCGAGGCTTTGAGAAGAGCCAAAGAAAAAGGCTACATTAAGAATTATTAAAAAAGGAGGATTGAACGATGGCTAAAGCTAAAAAAGGTAATAGAGTACAAGTAATCCTTGAATGTACCGAACAAAAGAAAACCGGAGTTCCGGGAATTTCAAGGTATATTACAACAAAGAACAAAAAGAATACTCCCGAAAGACTTGAGCTGAGGAAATATAATCCTTATTTGAAAAGATATACAATTCACAGAGAAATTAAGTAACAATAAAAATTTTTAAGTTATGGCAAAAAAGGCTGTTGCTACATTGCAAACCGGTGTAGGTAAGAATTTTGCAAAGGTGATAAAAATGGTAAAGACCAAAAAAGGTTCTTATCAATTCAAAGAAGAAATAGTACACGTTGACCATGTAAAAGATTTCTTTGCAAAAAAATAATTTTCATACATACTCTTTGAAATATTATCTTGTAAGCTTTCTCTTCAAAAAATGAAGGGAAGGCTTTTTTATTTTTAATAAATATATGGCTTATGGGACTTTTTGATTTTTTCTCAAAAAAGAAAGACGAAAAAAAACTGCAACAAGGGTTAGAAAAGACCAAAGAAGGTGTTTTTAAGAAAATCACCCGTGCAGTTGTAGGAAAATCCAAAATTGATGACGAATTCCTGGACGAACTCGAAGAAATTCTTATCTCTTCCGATGTAGGTGTGGATACTACAATAAAGATTATCGAAAGAATAGAAAAACGTGTGGCAAAAGATAAGTTTCTGAATGCCGATGAATTAAATAAAATACTTGAAGAAGAAATTACTGCTCTTCTGGAGGAGAATGAAGAATCTTCACCTAAAGAAATTCTGGAGAATCAAAAAGTTAAGCCGTATGTAATAATGGTTGTGGGAGTGAATGGTGTAGGTAAGACCACTACAATCGGCAAACTAGCGCATCTATTTAAGCAAGCAGGCAAAAAAGTGTACATAGGTGCGGCCGATACTTTCAGGGCTGCTGCCATTGACCAACTTGCAGTGTGGGCAGAGAGGGCAGGCGTGCCTATTATCAAGCAACAAATGGGGGCAGATCCTGCTGCTGTGGCTTTCGACACACTTAATTCTGCAGTAAAGAATGATGCTGATATTGTTTTGGTTGATACTGCAGGGCGTTTGCACAACAAGGTCAACTTGATGAATGAATTGTCAAAAATAAGGCGTGTAATGTCCAAGGTGATTCCCGAAGCGCCGCACGAAGTTTTGCTTGTGCTGGATGCTTCTACCGGACAAAATGCCTTTGAACAAGCTAAACAATTTACCAAAGCTACTGAAGTTACATCTTTGGCAATAACAAAACTGGATGGTACGGCAAAAGGTGGTGTTGTTATAGGAATTTCAGATCAATTTAAAATTCCCGTAAAGTACATTGGAGTGGGTGAAGGCATCGAAGACTTGCAAATTTTTGACAAAAAAGCATTTGTAAAAGCACTGTTCGAAAAATAAAATATTTCGATAATAGGTTGGCGTTGTCAAAAATTTAATAAATTTGAAGTCGGAAAATTAAAATATATAGTTATGAGTATTTTGGTAAACAAAAACACAAAGGTAATAGTTCAAGGATTTACCGGCAGTGAAGGTTCATTTCACGCTCAACAAATGATAGAATACGGTACCAATGTAGTAGGTGGTGTTACTCCTGGCAAAGGAGGTCAAAAACACCTTGGCTTGCCAGTTTTCAATACTGTGGAAGAAGCTGTGAAAGAAACCGGTGCTGACACTTCAATAATCTTTGTTCCCCCTGCTTTTGCTGCAGATGCAATTATGGAAGCTGCTGCCGCAGGAATTAAACTTATTGTTACAATTACTGAAGGTATCCCTACCGAAGATATGGTAAAAGTAAAAGAATATCTTTCAGATAAGGAAGCAAGAATGATAGGACCTAACTGCCCGGGTATAATTACTCCCGGTGAAGCAAAAATCGGTATAATGCCCGGATTTATTTTCTCTAAAGGTCATATAGGAGTAATATCAAGGTCAGGTACTTTGACATACGAAGCTGTTGACCAACTTACCAAGTTAGGTTTGGGACAAAGTACTGCAATAGGTATTGGCGGTGACCCGATTATCGGCACATCTACTTTGGATGCGGTTAAGATGTTTATGGAAGATCCTGATACGGACGGTATTGTTATGATTGGTGAAATAGGTGGTACAATGGAAACCGATGCTGCAAGGTGGATTAAAGAACACGGAACGAAACCTGTTGTAGGCTTTATTGCAGGACAAACAGCACCTAAAGGCAAGAGAATGGGACATGCAGGTGCCATTATCGGCGGAAAAGAAGATACTGCACAAGCTAAAATGCAAATTATGGCTGAATGCGGTATTCATGTAGTTAAATCTCCTGCCGAAATCGGTATTACCATGAAAAAGGCTTTGGAAGAAGCAAGAGTATAATTCGGTACGTTTAATGGATATAATAAAAGGGTTGCAAAGTTGCAGCCCTTTTTTTATTGCCTACTTTAGGCACATTCAGCAGCAGCCTAACTTATTGTGTATTAGTTAAATAATTCGTATCTTTGTACAATAAAAAACCCCGAAAAGCGGCATTTAGCCACAAAATCGGGGTTTTACTATTAACACACATTGGCATGAAGATACAAAGAATAACTAAATTCAGCAGCGAAAGTCTATTTTATTTTTATGAAAAAGATTTTGCAAAATTTAAAGAACGTTTTTATCAAAGTGATTTAGGCAAGATTTACCTTGCAATACCATGGGAAAAACTTATCCGAAGTTTTTCTCTAAAAGAATCACGCAAGGGTCCGAGAAGTTATTTTTCACCCCAAGGCAAGTTAGCCTTAATGTTTTTAAAGAACTACTCCGGAGTATCAGACAGAAAGGTTATGGAACAACTCAACGGAAATGTTGAGTGGCAATTTTTCTGTGGTATTTATCTAAAAGAACAACGTTTAACCAATTATAAGATAATAAGTGAAATCAGAAGTGAGTTAGCCTCAAAATTAGATATAGAAAAATTACAGAAAGTTTTAATGTCTTATTGGTTACCGTATATAAAAAATCCGGGTCATATAACAGTAGATGCCACCTGTTATGAAAGTGAGATTAGATATCCGACCAATGTAAAATTATTATGGGAGAGTGTTGATTGGGTAGTAGGTCAAAGCTGGCTGCTACATAAATATCTTAATCTGAAACAACCACGTTCCAAATACAACAAATGGAAAATCCGTTATATAATCTACAGTAAGAAACGCCGTAAGTCTAAAAAAGAACGTGTAGCCTTAACAAGAGGATTGCTTAATTTATTAGACAAGTTCATAAAGATATTAGACGATGTAATATCATCATATGAAATAGAATTGCCGAGTAGATATTATAAACGCATAGAAACAATAAAAGAGATATACCGACAACAATATAACCTTTTCACCAAAGGAGAAAAACCGAAAAACAGAATAGTAAGCATTTCCAAGTCTTACGTTCGTCCTATTGTAAGAGGCAAAGAGATTAAATCAGTTGAATTTGGAGCTAAAGTAAATAAAATACAGATTGACGGCATAAATTTTATAGAACATATAAGTTTTGATAACTTTAATGAAGGCACAAGGTTAATCTCAAGTGTATCACTAGCAGAGTGGTTAACCGGAGTTAAAACAAGTATATTGGGAGGCGATGGTATTTATGCAACAAACAAAAACAGGAAATTTATAAGTTTTAGAAAAATACAAACAGACTTTAAGCAAAAAGGAAGGAAAGGTAAATATTACGAACAAAAACAAACACTCAGCAAAATCATAACTAAAGAAAGGGCATCACGCCTTGAAGGAAGTTTTGGAAAGGAGAAAGAAAATTACCACCTGAGAAAAGTAAAAGCAAAAACAAAATTGAATGAGATTTTATGGATATTCTTTGGCATCCACACAGCCAATGCACTTGAAATAGGCAGAAGAATGAGTCAATCTAATCGGCAAACAGCCTAAAAAAACAAAGAACATAATACTCTATTGAAATAGAGCATGGGTGAAGTATGCCCAAAAAATCACAAACCACACACAAAACACAAAGTAATCCTCACAAAAACAAAAAAACATAAAGAAAAAAAGTTGTCGCTACCCAGTAAACACCTATTGCAAACTTTTCAAAATATTCTTATCTATCTACTCCTGAAAGTGCCTTTTGTAATATTTGAGTGCTTGAAGTAAATCTCCTTTTTTATAAAATTCTTCTGCTTTTTGATAATCTTCTAAATTTTGGAGTGGAGTAAATTTAACTTTTTTTATTTTTACTTCATATCCACCTTTTATTCCTTCTTTATAGGTTAAATCACCACCAATATACAAATAAATAAAATAAAAATTATTTAGTAATTTTGGGAAATATGGTTTTATGTAATTTGTTGCTACACCGCTATGTATTGTGTCAATTATTATTCCATTTTCTTCTCTTTCTTGTTGCGTCATAGAAATTGCTTTCATATATTCTTCATAATCTTTATTGAATTTATCCATCTCCATTACTTCACCGTTATTATTTCTTGTTATCCATTCATAGAGAAAATTGTTTTTATATGTTAATTCGGCATTCAAGCCCCAGCCCCTATCATTTATAATCCATTTACCAGTGCATAAACTGTTTTCATCATATTTCCCAGTCGCTTTATAATTAGCGAATTTATCATTTATAAATACGGGACCGACCAAAAATCCGTTTTTAAAATTCATATTGATTGTCATTGTTTGTAATGGACCAAAAGGGCCCCATTTTAATTGACCGTATGAAAATATCTTTTTTCTTTCTTTATATGATCTTGTTTCTTTCCAAGAACCGTCTGCATATCCATTTTTATAATTAGCATAAAGAGTAATTGTTCCAGTTATATAAGAGTTGTCTTTAATGTTGAAATCTTTCATTCTAATAATATATGTCCATTTGCCATTTTTTAAGCCTTTTTTAAAACTTCCAGTTATAGTTTGATTAAATCCTTTATAATCACCTGTTC
>JALWKH010000086.1 GCA_026996635.1 Bacteroidales bacterium
GTAAATGTGGTACACCAATTCCTAAATATCCAATAAACGAAGTGTATTGTCCTAAATGCAAAGCGGAAATCAAAGCACAAAAAGAAAGCAAAAAAGCCGGAGAACCCGTAAAGAAAAATGAATTAATTTTGTAAAATAAAACATTCTATTCCTGTCCTGCCTCTTTTCATAAGACTAAAAAAGGGCTGCCGGTTTTGGTAGTCCTTTTTTTGTTTCACTATATGTAACCTTTCTTTTGAAATAATGTAACTTATTGGTTTTTAGTGTTGCAGTCTTTTATATTTGCGGAGTTAAACCAAAAAATGTTTTCAAAAATGACTGCAACAAGACAATTAAGGAATTTGGCAACAAAAAAACAAACAGGTGTCAAAACACCAGCACAAGTTGTAATGGTAAAAAATGCTGACGGTCAAATAGATTTGACCAACGCAAAGAAAATGCCTAAAAGGATTCAATTTGTTTGTGACAACACCGGTGGAACTGATGTAGGAACTTTTCGTTTATTTGATGCGTGTGGAATTGTACAAGACATTGTGCCTTTAGACAAACCTTTGCGACCTCAAAGTAAGCCGGTTTTAAATCAACACATTTTAAAATATTTGAGTTCACGTACCATAAAAGTTGATAAGGTACGTATGCAGGTTACAAAATCAGCAGACCAGTTCAACAACAAAGCAACTGTTTACGATGCAAACATTGAAGGTACGGTTAATTCGCAACCGATGTACCTTGAAGATGCTGTATCATCTGATGATTTTGACCCGAAAATTCAAACTTACAAAACGGGTCTTGAAATTTCCTGTGGAACTGCAATTGATATTCCTGTAAACGCAGGTGAAAAGCTGACAGTAACTTTTTACATTGCGGATGTAATAAATAAGTAGTAAGGCCATGATAACTAACTTACTTCAAAATAATCCGCTTAACACCCTTGCGTTGATAGCTGCGTTGGCTCCGCATCAGGTTGCCGACAGGCTGTCATCGCTTGGAATTTATGTGGCTCCAAACGAAGAATCGGTGTATCAGGAATTGGTGAAGCTGGCAAAGAAAAAAGATAAAACATCTTTGGAATTTGTGCTTTACGGGCTTCAAATTCCTGCCGATGATTTGAATGAAGAAACAAAATCATTCTTTAAAACGGTATTCGGAGCCGAAGAAAAAGAAGCGGTTTATACAACCAAGGAAGCTGACACGGATGGTGAAAGCAATAATGATAATTCCGGTACCGGTGACAGTTCAAACAATACCGGAAACAATTCAAACTCTTGGCTTGAACTTGGTGTCGGCGTTACAGGGTTTTTGACCTCGTTGTTCTCTTTTTTGTCAGCCAAAAACAATCCCGGAACAAATAATCAATCTACGGATAATTCCGGTAATGATAAAAAGTCCGGGACAAATTGGCTTGTTATTGGTGCAATTATCAGTGGAGTTCTTATGATAGGGCTTATTTTGTTATTGGTTTTTAAAAAGTAAAAGAAAATGAAAAATATAACTTGGATATTTAAACAGTGGTGGTT
>JALWKH010000087.1 GCA_026996635.1 Bacteroidales bacterium
TTGGCTATTTTTTCAAGCAATTTATCGTCAATAATCATAGCAAAAGACTTATTTTTGCACAAAAATACACAAAATTATGGAAACAATAGTTAGCGGAATCAGACCTACGGGACATTTGCATCTGGGAAATTATTTCGGTGCGGTAAGAAACTTTGTAAAACTTCAAGAAAACAACAATTGCTATTTCTTTGTAGCCGATTACCACTCACTCACAACACACCCCGAAGCAGATGATTTGAAAGAAAAAGTAAAAACAGTAATCATAGAATTTCTGGCATCGGGATTAGACCCCGAAAAAGCCACTTTGTACATCCAAAGCGATGTGGAAGAAGTTACCGAACTTTACTTGTTGCTGAATATGTTTGCCTACAAAGGCGAATTGGAACGCACTGCTTCATTCAAAGAAAAAGCCCGCAAGCAACCGAATAATGTAAATGCAGGCTTGCTCACTTATCCCGTGCTAATGGCTGCCGACATCCTTATACACAAAGCAACCAAAGTGCCTGTTGGCAAGGATCAAGAGCAGCATTTGGAAATGACCCGTAATTTTGCAAAAAGGTTCAATAACTTCTACAATACGGAAATTTTTCCCGAACCGCAAGCATACAATTTCGGTCACGACCTGATAAAAGTTCCCGGACTGGACGGATCGGGCAAAATGGGCAAAAGCGACAATAACGGTATATACTTAGTGGATGATGCTAAGACAATTAAGAAAAAAATAATGCGTGCCGTTACCGATGCGGGACCTGAAAAAGACAAACCGATGAGCGAAGGTGTTAAAAACCTGTTTACGCTTATGGAACTCGTTTCCGATGCCGAAACGGTAAAATACTTCCGTGACCAATATTACAACCTGACCATAAGGTACGGCGATATGAAAAAACAACTCGCCGAAGATATGGAAAAATTCATTGCTCCAATTCGCGAAAGAATCAAAGAACTTGAAAGCGACAAGGATTACATAAACAAAATCTTAAGGCAAGGCGCCGAAAAAGCAAAAGAATCGGCACTCAAAACAATCAGTGAAGTAAGGGAAGTAATAGGTTTTTACAACACTTTGAAATAACAAGTGCTTATGAATTACTATTACATCACGGGTGTAAGCAGGGGACTCGGAAAAGCACTGGCAATTGCAACGGCTGAAGAAGAAAACAGCAAAGTTTTCGGCTTTTCCAGGAACAACCCCGAATTAAATTATGAAAACTTTGAATGGTATTTTGCCGACTTGTCTAAAAATGACGAAATAGAAAATTTTGAATTCCCCGAAATCAATGTAACTCCAGACGATACCGTAATACTTGTAAACAATGCCGCAATAATTGGCGACATCAACTTTACAGGCAACAAAGACAACGGAAAAATTATTGAGACATATACCGTAAACATAATTGCTCCTGCCGTACTTACCAATAAATTTATGAACAAGTTTTGCAACACACCGGCAAAAAAAATCATTATGAACATTTCTTCCGGGGCAGGCAGGCACCCTATCGTTTCATGGGCGGACTATTGT
>JALWKH010000088.1 GCA_026996635.1 Bacteroidales bacterium
AGGAAAAGCTTCTGATAAAAATTTTGGGAAAGAGGCTATGGCTTTCTGTAGAAATCTTGAGAAACATTCTCAAATTGTTTTTCATAATAGGCCTTTGTTTGAAAAAAAGAAATTTGGATTGTCTAAACAATATATAACGTTTGAAACAGTAATAGATAACAGTGAAGAACTTTTCTTAAAAAAAGAAACTGAAAAAAATCCATCTTTTAAAAAATTTAAGGTCAAAGAAAAGAATGAAGAAGGAATTAAAGAATTTGGTTATTGTATTAGGACCGGAGTGAAGATTCCATACAATAGAAAAAAGCCTTTTAGTCCTGAGGCATTTAAAAGTTGGAATAAAGATATAGATCATCCTGAAAATTATTGTCATTTAACTGGAGAGCCCTCAAATGGTCAAACAAGTTTTAGGAGGCCTGTTTTGCAAAAAAATTGGGAATTGGCAATGAAATACGAAAAACAACTAAAATTGAATAAGTAACTGTTAAATTTAAATAAAAAAGTATGATGAAAACACTTCATGAATATGAAAAAATACTTCCTCAAATTGCGAGAAAAGCAGTATTGGAAGAATTTACAGGTGAAGTTTTAATAAATAAACAAGAACTGTATAGCACATATCCCGAACTAAAAGAAAAAAGAGCGACTTTTGTAACAATCGAAACCAAAGAAGGTGAGTTGCGTGGGTGTATAGGAACCTTGACACCGCACAGGCCGTTGCTCGAAGATGTAATTCATAATGCAAAAGCTGCAGCATTTAATGATTACCGTTTTAGTCCGATGAATTTGGAAGAAATGGAAGACGTTACTTTTGAAGTGTCTATTCTTTCCATCCCAGAGCAAGTTAATTATTACGATGAAGAAGATTTGAAGGATAAAATAATTCCGTTTGAACACGGTATCGTTCTGGATTACAACGGATACAGGGCAACTTTTTTGCCACAGGTGTGGGAAAAACTGCCTGATTTCGATCAATTTTTTGCACATCTTTGTTTGAAAGCGGGACTTTCTTCAAATTGCTTGGAATTACATCCCGATATTTACAGATACACCGTAACCGACATAAAAGAGTGAAATATGACTGAATTTTATAAAAAAAACAGTGACGGTACAATAACTTGTTTGTTGTGTAAGCATTATTGCAAGATAAAAGAAGGCAAGGTTGGTGTTTGCGGTGTAAACATGAACCGAGAAGGCAGGTTGCACAATTTGGTTTACGGTAATTTGGCCGCTTTGCATGTTGACCCCATAGAAAAAAAGCCGTTATACCATTTCTTGCCCGGTACAACTGCTCTGTCTTTGGGAACGGTTGGCTGCAATATGAAATGTCCGTTCTGCCAAAATTGGCAAATATCACAAACAAACAACATAAAAAATTCCACAAGGGTTACACCGCAAGAACTTGTAAGTGCTGCGTTGAGATACAAATCATCTACAATTGCATATACCTACAACGAGCCCACCATTTTTTATCCTTTTGCCCGTGATGTGGCAATGCTTGCCAAAGAACATGGCTT
>JALWKH010000089.1 GCA_026996635.1 Bacteroidales bacterium
TAAAAATTTAATTTGCATACCGGGCTCCAACACTCCGTCTTCTATCGTGGTAAACGACGATTCTTTTTTCAAAGCGATTTGATAATACAATTTGTAGTCGCTGTCGTTTATCAAATAAAGGTCCAAGTCTGCAATTAGAACATTTTTACTCTGCGGCACAAATGCAAAATAAATATTTACCTGTCCGTATTTGTGTACACCGGTTTCTTTTATTTTTGATATATCGCTTTCGGCAGCGGATATAACACTTTTTACCTGCGGTTTTTCGGGAATGTAATTCGTTTTTTTCTTTTCAGTTGTAGATTTGCTTGTCTTCTTTTGTACGGCGGGTTTTACCAACATCAACCTTGATGCTTCCACCTCATAATCAAATCCGTTATCGTCCAAAAGAATAACGGTATTTTCGTCCTTTATTTCCAGGATTTTACCTCCGCCGAGCTCGTCAATAAACTTAACTATGTCTCCTTTGCTGAATTTCATTTCCGGTAAAAATTATAAAAGGAACTACCACCAATCGTTGATAGTTCCTCTTATTTGTAAATAATTTTGTACGCAGAGATTATGCTTCTGCTTTAGCGGCTTTTTCTGCTTTTTTTCTTTTTCTGGGGCGGCTAACACCAAATGTTCCCCTGAAAATTTTGCCCCTCCTTGTTCTTCTGTCTCCTTTTCCCATTGTCTTAAATTTTTTGCAAAGTTAATATTTTATTTTCAAACCGTTAAAAAATATTTTTCAATCACTCAATTTTAGCGGGATTTTATCAACTTCAATTTATGTGCCTTGTACTTTTCCGCCAGCATCAAATACGGTCTGATAAAATGATGTAAAAAAATGTTGTTCTTAATATCTTTTACCCGGTACGGATATTTTGCGAAATATTCTTTATCCGGTTTTAGCACTATAAACCTGCCTGTTCGCTGGTAGTCCATACTGTTAAAATATTCCGGCTCCTTTAACCCCCTCATATATGATTCGATGTGCGGATACAACTTTTTCCCTAAATAATAAATGTAATTGTCACGAACTTTTTGCGGACCTTTTTTCAGTTTTTTAAACATCTTCCTAACCACCACATTTTTAGGGAATTTGAGTTTGGAAATAACATCATCAGCTGTAACAAATGGATTAACAGGATTTAAGTCGTCGATAGTTTCCACTCCGAAAGGTGTTTGCGGCACCCAATCCACAACATTTACCACATTGAAAGCCCACCCGTCTGTATATGTTTCGTAATCGTAAGCAAAAAACAAATTTCCCGGCTTAGGTGCTGCACTGCAGTAGGTTTTCATTTTGAAATGATAAAGGTTTCCCGCTTTCATTCGATAGTGCAAATACGCAGTCATCAAGTAAGAAATGGCACCACCTTGGCTATGTCCCGTTACAATTAATTCTTTTGTCCCCAACGAGTCACGCAATTTCTTCAAGTGGGTTTCCACATCCTTTGCAATACTCATCATACCGACTAACCAACCCGCGTGAACAGCAGCATTGGAATCTTCCGCCAACTTATAA
>JALWKH010000090.1 GCA_026996635.1 Bacteroidales bacterium
TTGCAAATTGTGAAATAAGCAGGGACGTGGAAATTTATAAAAACAAAGTGATAATTGACGGCAGGATGTTTACAAAAAACAATTTTATGGGCAAGTGGCCAAATCCTGCAATCAGTAATGAAGAAACAATAAGTTTAGTGGATAAAAGATGGATAGAATACGGATTTGGTAAGGAAGAAAAGTCTTTTTCAAAAAAGTTGAATAAGTTTTTTGACACATCTAAAGCATATTTTGAAACGGATAAATCCGGAGAATGAAGAAATTTTTAATTATAGTAATTTTCATATTATTTGCTTGGGGTAATACAAATGCCCAAAATCCATACGGCAATTTAACTTTTACCCACTACACCATTGAAGACGGATTATCCCAAAGTACCATACTTTCCATTTATCAAGACAGCCATTATTATATGTGGTTTGCTTCATTAGACGGATTGGACAAGTTTAACGGCATAACCTTTAAAATATATTCCTACCAGCCGGATAACGACAAATCAATATCTAACAAATGGATTTATGATATTGCGGAAGACAAGGACGGGTATTTATGGATCGCAACTCTTGACGGACTAAACAGATTTGACCGTAAAACCGAAGAATTTACAAGATTTCACGCTAACCCCAAAGATCCAAGAAGTTTGCCTGAAAATACCGTAAAAGGTCTTTATGTAGACGAAAACAATGTTCTATGGATAAGAACAAATAACTTTTTGGTAAAGTATATTAACGGAGAATTTTATTCTTATTCAATACTGCAAGAAAGATTTACTACCATAAATACTTACAACAAAATCCCTATTATTCCCGATGGCGATATTCTTTGGACAACATCATCCAAAGGCTTGATAGCATTTTACAAAAATACGGAGTTGCAAAAGGTTTACAGCCATGAAAAAGGCAACCCATATTCGATTTCCAACAACTTGGTTACAAGTGTAGACATAGATGAAAAAGGCAATTTGTGGGTTGGAACTGTGAATGGACTAAACTACATGGATGTAAATACAAAAACATTTAAACATTATTTTGCTGCTGACTCTACAGGTTTACTAAATGATAAAATCAACATAATTTATGTAGACAAATCAGGCAATGTTTGGATTGGAACAAATGGTGGGCTCAATTTATATGATAAAAAAAGTGATTCATTTTTCGGATATACCCAAGAAGAAAATAACCAACAAAGCCTTAGCAACAATAACGTTATTTCATTATTCGAAGACTATTCACATAACTTGTGGATAGGTACATATGGTGGCGGATTAAATAAAGTTGACTTAAAACCAAAAAAATTTAAACTGATTCGAAACACTTATTCAAAATATTCAACCAACCTGTCTTCAAATGTAATTGCAGGCCTGTTTGAGCAAAAGACAGATATTTTGTGGGCAGGAACATATGGTAGCGGATTGAATATTTGTAATCTTAAAACAAACAAAGTTGTTCAAATCAATTCACAAGGACCGCAATTTAAAAAATTAACAAACGACTTTGTACATTATATTTTCCAGTTGAGAAACGGACTTATTTATATTGGAACAAGAGATGGTATTACTGTCTATGATACTTCCCAAAATAAATTCTTTGATATAAAAGATTTTTATCCAATGGTTGATTTCCCGCAACTTGAAAACAACCGGGTTTATGAAATGATAGAGGATATGAAGCACAATGTGTGGATAGGTACTTTATTAGGACTTTTTAAATTTAATCCTGAAACAAAAGATTTAACAGCTTATTATTTAAATGACGGTTTGCTCAGTAATACCGTACAAGGATTATATGAAGATGAATTCGGTAAAATATGGATAGCAACGACGAAAGGAATAAATATTTATGACTTGTTTTCAGAAAAAGATGAATTTACAAACTTTGAAGATTTAACAGCTCCCGACAGTGTGCTTTCACATAATGAATATAATAAATTGTCAAATGAAGACGTGTACAAAATAGTACAAACAAAAAAATATTATTGGTTCGGCACTGTAGGAGGATTAAACAGGTATGACCCTGTTACTCGTAAAATTAAATATTATTTGAAAAAAGACGGACTTCCCAACGAAAATATTTATGAAATTGTAGTTGACAATAATGACAATCTTTGGTTTAGTACAAACAGAGGATTGGTCTTTTTGAATACTACAACAGATCAAATAAAATCTTTTGACGAAGGTGACGGATTGCAAGGTCTGGAATTCAACAAAGGAGCAAGTGCTAAAGGACATGACGGCAGGCTTTATTTCGGAGGGTTAAACGGTATAAATTATTTTTATCCCGACTCTATTCATGACAATCTTTATATACCTAAAATTTCTTTTGATGAAGTACAAATATTCTCTTCAGATGGTAATGTGAGAACGTTAAACGTTGACAATAATGATACCATAAGATTAAATCCTAAAGACAAAGCTATTAGTATTTATTTTTCATCGTTAGAATTTACTAACCCAAGAAAGAACAAATACAAATACTATTTGGAAGGACTTGATAATACATGGACAAAACCAACATTGCAAAACTTCGCTAAATATACTAACTTATCTCCGGGCTCTTATGTTTTTTATGTAAAAGGTTCAAATAACGACCTCAAATGGAGTAAAAAAATTAAACTGACTATTATAGTCCAACCACCTTTCTGGAAAACGATTTGGGCATATCTTATTTACATCGGAATTGTAGGAGGTATAATCTTTTTAATAATCCGTTACCGTACACAACAGCTCAGGAAAGACAACGAACTGTTAAGGGAGAAACAAAAAGCCGCTTTGGAAATTTCCCGTTCCCGTGAAGAACTCGCCGCAAAAAACAAAGATATTCAAGACAGTTTGAATTATGCCAAAAGAATCCAACAGGCAATTATGCCAACACAATATTTACTGAAAAAATACTTCCCTGAATCATTTGTTTTTTATAACCCAAGGGATATTGTCAGTGGTGACTTCTACTGGTTTGTAGAGAGAAACGATAAACTTTTTGTAGCCGCAGTAGATTGTACCGGTCATGGTGTACCCGGAGCATTTATGAGTATCATAGGAGTTAATATGCTTAATAATATCGTAAATGTAAACAACGAACAAAAAGCAGGCAAAGTACTGGATGAATTGAACAAGAACGTTTACGAAAGTCTGAATAAACAAATTGACAACGTAACCCTTCAGGACGGTATGGATATGTCTCTTTGCGTTATAGATCTCATAAAGAAGAAAGTAAACTTCTCGGGAGCAAAAAATCCGCTTGTGCTTATCCGCGACGGAGAATATATCGAAATACCGGCAAACAGGTTCTCTATAGGGTCATTTAAATATGATTTCAAGACATTCTTCAGTGAATACGAATTCGAAATTAAGAAAAACGACCAAATATATTTGTTCAGCGACGGTTATGCAGATCAGTTCGGCGGACCTCACAAAAAGAAATTCAAAAAGAAAAAATTCCGTGATTTATTGCTCCGCATTTCACAACTTCCAATAGATGAACAAGAAGAAGAATTAAGAAGAACATTTAACGAGTGGAAAGGCGATGAACCGCAAGTTGATGATGTTTTGGTTATAGGAATAAAACTTTTGTAATTTTGCAGGGACAAATATCTTTTCAGATGAGGAAAACCTTGTTTTTTTTGCTTTTATATACTTTAACCATACTTGCACATGCACAAGATTCTACTAGAGTGCCTTACACTCCCGATTTTGAATTTAAAGACGGGATTTATCTCACCTTTGAACAATTCAAAAATAATTCACCTTTGCCCAAGTACAAGATAGTAACCAATATTGATAAAGAATCTCCTACTTTTCTTGCGGAAGTGCTAAAATCGGATACAATTTATTTTATCGGAAACAAGGGTGAAATTATTGCATTTCCCAAATCAAAAATATGGGGATATTGCGAAAACAATACAGTATTTATTTATTACAACAAAAAATTTAACCGGGTAATTATCATAGGCAAAATAGGTTTTTTTATTTCACAAGTTACGGTAACTTCTACAGTTTACGACAATATGATGTATCCGTATTATTATGACCCGTATTATTATCCTATATCAGGAAGCCCTCGAACGGTAAAAAACGATGAGATAGTACGTTATCTGATAGATTTTAACACAGGTCAGGTGTTGCCTTTTGATTACAAAAACTTAGAAGCACTTTTATCTTCAGATACCGATCTTTATAACGAATATATTTCGCTATCGAAAAGAAAACGGAAGAAGTTGATTTTTATGTACATAAGAAGATTTAACGAAAGAAACCCGTTGTACATCAAAAAAAATTAATTTTGTACTATTAAACTTTTTCACACAATTTTTGTCAAAATAACGATATGAGACAACCGGACAATACATACATAGAAAATTTACAAACCAACATCATCTTGCGTGTAAAAAAGTACGAAGAAACAAAAAGAAAACGAAAACACGCAATTTATACATTCACAACGGTTTTCATCATCTTGCTCTCTATCGGAGGTCTGTTTTATTCTAACATTAACGAAGTTAACAAAGAAGAAATAAATCTGAATTATTTGGCAGAAACAATGGATGATTACGATATATACGAATTGAGCTCGGAATTGGAAAACAACAACACTACAACAGACGACCAAACTATAGAGTATTTGTCTGACGACAGTTACCTTGAATTTTATTTAACCGAAACACCTTGATTATGAAAAAGCTTATTATTACTGCATTTTTACTTATTGTAGGCTTCACAACCGCCTTTTCCCAACCGTACGGACACAGAAAACAAAAACAAGAATTAATTGACAAAGAAAGAATACCGTTCTTTACCAATTATTTGGATTTATCTCCGCAAGAAGCCGAAAAGTTTTGGCCGTTGTATAATGAATATTTAAACAAAAAACAAAGCCTTTTCAAGGAAATGAGAAGCATAAAAATGAAATTAAAAAATTCTTCATCCGATATTTCCGACACAGAAGCCGAGAATCTTAACAAAGAATATATATCCATTCAAGAAAAGCAATTTAAGTTATTAAAAGAATACAATGAAAAGTTCAAAAAAATTCTTCCCATAAATAAAGTCAACAAAATATATTTTGCCGAACGGGAATTCAGGAAGTACTTGCTTAAACAATTAAGAAAAAACCGGAGGCAATAAATATTACACAGAGTTCGTTTCTTTTTCTCAAAATATTCCTTGCATTAAGCAAAAACATTTTATTTTTACAAAAAATTTAGCCTATGGCTTACATTAAATTCAACAAGAAAGAACTTGTAAACTTAAATTATTCGCTAAACAGGGAATTTATCAGAGTCAACAAATTGGGTGCTTACGGCAGCACAACCATAATTTTCTGTAATACAAGAAAATACCACGGCTTGCTTAATTGTCCTTGCGAAAACCTTGACGGAGGCATACACGTCCTGTTGTCGTCACTCGACGAAACCGTAATACAACGCGATCGTTCATTTAATTTGGCAATACACAAATACCCGGGTGAATATTCGCCAAAAGGACACAAGTACATAGAAGAGCTTGGAACAGATCCGATTTTTTATCACATTTACCGTGTAGGAGGCGTAGTGCTAAAAAAAGAAATTTTGCTAAACACTAATGCAAATCAAGTAATGATTCGTTACACGCTGTTAGATGCACACTCTCCTACAAAACTACAATTCCGCCCGTTTTTGGCATTCCGCAACATTCATTCACTCAGCAAAGCTAATCTCTACGCCGATACTTCTTTCTCAAAAGTGCCGAACGGAATAAAAATAAGGCTTTATCAAGGTTATCCTTATTTGTTTATGCAATTCTCCAAAAAAGTCGAATATGTCCACTATCCGCTTTGGTACTACAATGTTGAATACAAAGAAGAATTTCTCAGAGGATACGACCATCGTGAAGATTTAATGGTGCCGGGGTATTTCGAAGTCCCGATAAAAAAAGGAGAAACCATTGTATTTTCTGCTTCTACCCAACAACAAAAAACAAGGTCGCTCAAAATCCTGTTCGAAAAAGAATTGGAATCAAGGTTGCCGCTTTCAAGTTATGAAAACTGCCTGAAAGACGCTGCCAACCAATTTGTGGTAAAAGCAGGCAACAAATACCGCATAAACGCAGGCTATCATTGGTTTGCAAATACTTGGGGCAGGGATACTTTTATTTCGCTTCCGGGGCTTTTATTGCCCGAAAAAGATTTCAATAAATATTACTCCGTACTCGACTATATGACAGAGAGGATGAACGGTCCTTTGTTTGCAAATACCGAAACAGGCGATAACGCATCTTTCAATTCAGCAGATGCTTCGCTTTGGTTTATTTGGGCTGTTCAGCAACTTGCCATAGCACAACGCACCACAAAACACGTGTGGAACAGATACAAAAACAAAATCAAAAAAGTAATAAACGGCTACATCAAAGGCACGGAATTCAATATAAAAATGCACGACAACGGCTTGATATGGCAAGGCAAATACGGACTCGCCCTTACTTGGATGGACGCCATTGTTGACGGCAAACCCGTTACACCGAGGACAGGATATGCAGTAGAAATAAATGCCCTTTGGTACAATGCCTTAATGTTTGCGGCAGAAGCGGCACAAAAAAACAAAGACCTGACATTTTACAATAAAATAAAAGACCTGCCCGAAAAAGTAAAAGCATCGTTCAAATCGACATTCTGGAACAAGTCAAAAGGCTATTTGGCAGATTATCACGACGGCAACAAAGCCGACTGGTCAATCCGCCCAAATCAAATCATAGCGGCATCGGTGCCGTATTCTCCAATTGAAGACGACATAAAATTGGAAGTGCTGAATCTGGTAGAAAAAGAATTGTTGACACCGAGAGGACTCAGAACATTATCGCCGCGGCACCCGGATTACAAACCAAAGTACGAAGGAGACCAAAGGCAGAGAGATCTGTCTTATCATCAAGGTACGGTTTGGGTATGGCTGATCGGACATTTTGCAGAGGCATATTTGAAAATACACGGCAAAAGCGGAGTTTTCTTCATAGAAAAGCTTTACAAGAGATTTGAACCCGAACTGCAACATGCAGGTATCGGCACAATTAACGAAATTTATGACGGAGATCCGCCTCACGCTCCGAGAGGAGCTATATCACAAGCGTGGAGTAT
>JALWKH010000091.1 GCA_026996635.1 Bacteroidales bacterium
CGGAATAAGTAAAGTTGTCGGAAGTGTTTATGTGAAAATGTTTTATGATAAGTTCGGTCTAAATTTCCGTTATAACTTCACACCGTTTTTTGATGGTGTTACAGATGATATTGTAAAGATAAATTCATTTAGTGTCGGGCTTTCCGTTATAGTGTTTTAAACATTTAATGTCCGCCGGATAGGATATATTTCCTTTTCCGTATCTTGTAGATTTGGAGTTTGTAATTTGTGTCAGTATCTGATTACAAAGTTTTGTTTTGATAGACCGGGGTTTAAGAATACAATACCGAGTTTACAAAAGTCTAAAGTTAAAGTTGTTTTTGATGATTTTTTTATTTCTTTCCAAGCCAGGGTCATTCCTTTTGACCAATAAATATCATCAAAAATCAGAATGGTTTTATCGTGGCAATTGTTTGATGTAAGTTTCTCAAAATATTGCATTGTCGCTTCGTAAGTGTGGTTACCGTCTATAAGTATTGCATCAAATTTTTGATTTATTTTCTCCAATGCGGATGTAAATTCGGCATTTATCAGTTTTACATTTTTTATGTTTAATTTTTTTAAGTTTTCAGTAGCGAGTTTAAATAAATTCGGGTCGCCTTCGATGCTTGTTACTGTATTTTCTACAGATTTTGCCATATAGGCGGTGGTTACTCCAAGCGATGTGCCGAGTTCAAGTGCAGTGTCTATTTTCAGGTGTTTAAAAACTTTTGTAATAAGCAAGCGGTATTTTTTCGGCATTACGGAATATTTAGCAATTTCACATATTTTGCGGTTGTCGTTTTTCATTTTGTGCGAACCTGCACCGAGATCTGTTACATTAATTGCTGCACAATTTTTTTTCAGATTTTCATAGAGTTTTTCGACATTTTGTAGAATAAAATCACGGTTTTTCTGAGATAATCCTTTGGTTATGAGGTCAAAAAGGAATGGTGAGTGAATGCCGTATCCTCTTTTGTGCCTGGCGGTTATAAGGTGTTTTATGCAGTGGACAGCCAAATGAAAATTAGGCATAGGCTTACATTTTTACTTCAAATAGTTTTGGCCAATTTTTACCTGTAATGTAAATTTTTCCTGTTTTATGGTCATAAGCAATGCCGTTCAAAACATCTATTCCGGGAAATTTGTCTTCATCGGTAAGCAATCCGGTGCAGTCTATTTTTTTCAAGATTTTCCCGTTGGCAGGATCTATTACAACAATGGTGTCCGTTTGATAGACATTTGCATAAATCAACCCGTTAATGTTTTCCAATTCGTTTAGGGCAGATATTCCCCTTTTGTCGTCGTAAACTTCTATTTTGTCAATCACAGTAAATGTATTAGGGTCAAGCTCATACAGTGTATTTGAACCGTCACTCATAATGAGTCTGTCGCCGAGATTTGTGATTCCCCAACCTTCCGTTGTGTAAGAGAATTTATTTTTTAGAGTAAAGTTTTCTTTGTCAAACACAAATGCAGTGCGGGATTGCCAAGTGAGTTGTATAATTTCATCTTTGTAGAGCACGATACCTTCGCCAAAAACATTGTCGGGCAGGCTGTATGATTGAATAATTTCGTAATCAGGCAGTTTTATTTTTCTTAGTGAAGATTGTCCCCATTGTCCTGTACCTTCATATAGGTAGCCGTTGTCGAAAAGCAGTCCTTGGGTATAAGCTTTTTTATCGTGCGGAAATATTTTAATAACTTCAACTTTTTTTATTTCAGGTTTGATGTCTGAAAGTAGCAAGAAGTTGTAAGAATCTGTTTCTTTTTGTTTGCCGTATTGAGAAATCAGCATAAGCTGGTGGTGTCCTGTGCGGAAGTTTGCTGTGGCAAATTTGTATTTATCTTTTCCTCCCGGAAATTTATCGGTTTGATTACCATCTATATAAACTGTTACTGTGTCGGGAGTCTTTTCGTAATGTATGGCAAGTGATATGGTATCTCCCGTGTGATATGTACTTTTTTGTGAAAAGATATCGCAATAATTAACTTCTGTCTGTTGTTCTTGTGTTTGTTGTGTGTTTTCTTTTACCGTAGTGTTATCTTGCTTGTTGTTGCAAGCGTGTAAACCGGCTATAAATGAGAAAGTTATAAGCCAAAATGGTTTTTTCATAATACTTTTGTTTTAATATTCAAAAGTATGACTTTTATTTTATTTATGGCAATGTGTAAAATAAAAAAGCCGCCTTACTGGCGGCTTTTTTATTTGTTATTGATCTGTTTTTAGTTAGCAGCAACATTTATTTTCACATCGATTGTTATAGTTCCTGAAGCTTCTCCATCGATTGCTGTTACTTTGAAAACACCGTTTGTTCCAGCTGCAGTTGTGAATCCAACTACATCACCAACAGCAAGTTGTGGAACTTTAGATAATGGATTGGTTTGACCTTCAAGAGCTGCATCTACATCAGCAGTTGTTTGAATTGAAGCAAAATCAACACCTGTTAGTTCATAAAATGCTGTAGCATTTTGTGTTGTCCAATCTTGTGTCCAAGTAAAGTCTCCACTTTCTCCGTTTACTGTCGGATCATTCGGAGCTGCTATTGTAGCAGTGTTTGTACTTCCGTAATAATATACAAAGTCAACTTCAGCTTGATGAGTATTTGCATCACCAAGAGTATAAACTATGTTGTTTTCAACATCATAAAAACTACCAACGTTTGCATTGCTTTGTGCCCCCATTAATACTGCAGAATATTCAGTTGCATCGGGAGATGTAGCTTCAGCTTTTTTAGTAATTTTTACAGTTACGCTGTAGCTTTGTCCGTCTTTGTCAGTAACTGAAAATTTGTAATCATATTCTTTGTATTGAGTAAAGTCGCTTGCATAGAAAGTTTTGTCAAATGTGTATTTTTTGCTGGTTTCACCTTTGAATGATGAAGTTGTAGAAGCGTCATAAGCTGCTGATGTTTCACCACCGTTTTGATCAATTTTTGTTTCTGTAATTGAGAATGTTTCAACTTCTGCTTCAGCGTTTACATCTGCCGTGAACAATACTTGTACTGCAGTGTCGCTTGAGAAATCCAATTCCCAATTTGTTTTACTTATTGAAATAGTTGGAGCTGCATGTTCATCATCTCCACCGCAGCTGTTCAAGAAAACCATTCCTGCAACTGCTAATAAAACTGTTAAAAATCTCATCTTTTTCATAGTTGTTTAATTTTTTATAATTCGCTACAAAGATATATCATTTATTGATAACAGAAAAAATTTTTTTCACATATATACTATTTTATTATAAATGACTATATTTGTAAGCAAAATATGTAATGTTATGAAAAAGATTGCTTTATTGGCAGGTGTTTTAGCTTTATTTTTAAGCAGTTGTAAAATGAATGACGAAGTGCCGCCACAAATATATTTTCTTGTGGGGAATCCTGATACTGCTATTGTAGGTGAACCTTATAACATCCCTATGCCTCCGAACGGAGTTTCTTGTGATGATAATTTTGACGGTAAAGAAGTGGAAAAAAACTTAAAATACACCCACAATATTCCTATCAGCTCCGCAAGCGGAACTATGATTATACCTAAGCTTACGGGCAATTATCACATTTATTATACTTTGCAGGACGATGCTGGAAATAAAACAGATAAAACATTGGATGTTGTTGTTTACAATCAAGCTCAAAAGTTTTGTACTTGGTATAGAATGAAGAGAACCAGCCAAGAACACATAAATCCCGATTTTGATATATATGACAATGTTTTCTCTAAACTAATTGCCAGTGATAGTGTTAATAACAGAATAATTTTCCCGAAACTTTCCAATATTGAAAACCTTAGGGTATATGGAAATATTGTTCACGGTGATACTACATTGCTGGTAAATATTCCTATGCAAGAAGTTCCGCTTGTTGAAACAAATATTATCGTAAATGATACTGATACGACTTATGTAAATGATACGCTGTTGTATGTTATAAGAAATACAAGTGCAGGTTCAAGTTATTTTGCCGACACGGTGGATTTCAAAATAATTTTGAAATATGATATAAACAGGTACAAAAAGACTACTCAAGGAAATGCCGATTATATTTCCAGTGACGATACTTACGGAATTTATTGGAAAAATGATCAACAAGATCAATGTACGGAAACTTATACAAAGATGTAATATTTTATAGATTTTTTAGTTAATAAAAGGGTGGGTGTTCCGCCCTTTTTTTATTCTGTTTCAAATGGCACACAATTTTAAAAAAATAATAATCCTTATAATAGTTGTAATAACTTTGGTTTGGGCAAGCGGATGCAAAAAAGATAACGACTACTTAAATGAGGCTGCTATTGACTTTTCTACGGACACACTGAGTTTTGATACTGTTTTTACTACTATAGGTTCCACTACGGAATATTTTACGGTTCATAACAGGAATTCGAAAGATGTGAAGTTGGACAAAATTTATTTGTCAGGTGGTGCAAATTCGCAGTTCAGGCTTAATATAGACGGAGTTTCGGCAAGTTCTGTTTCCGATGTTATTATACCGGCCAATGACAGTATTTTTGTTTTTGTGGAAGTGACTGTAGATCCTACCAATCAAAACTCACCTATGGTAATAACCGATTCCGTAATGTTTGTTGCCGGCAATACTTCTAAAAATATAAAGTTGGTTGCTTGGGGACAAGATGTGCATTTGTTTAAAGATACCGTGTTGTCTTCCGATATGATTTGGACGAATGATAAACCTTATTTGATTTACGGTTATTTATTTGTGGATACGGGAGTGACGCTTACCGTAAATGAAGGTTGTAACATTCATTTGCATCACTCTTCATCGATTTATGTTGCGGGAAAAATGATGGTAAACGGAACAAAAGACAATCCGGTGGTTTTTCAGGGAGATAGGCTTGAAGAATGGTATGACGATATACCCGGGCAGTGGGATAGGATAGCATTTTTCCAGACCAGCAAAGGGAATGTTATAAATTATGCAACCATAAAAAATTCAATTATTGGCATACAGGCGGGAGAACGCCCTGATTATACGGATTATGCCGAAGTGGAACTGAATAATGTGAAGATTTTCAATACCAATTATTCTGCTATTTTCTCGATGGGCGGGCATATTACCGCAAAAAATCTTATTGCAGCTAACAGCGGATTTTACGAGGCGGCTTTTTTGATTGGCGGGCAATATAAATTTTATCATTGTACTTTTAATAATTATTGGGCTTATGCTCACAGGTCGGAACCTTCCATTTTGGTAAGCAACAATTTGATTGCCGACGGTGTAATGTATGTCGGAAACATAGAAGAGTCGTTTTTCGGGAATTGCATTGTTTACGGCGACAGGGAAGATGAAATTATGTTTTCGGAAGAGGATGGCGGCAGCATAAATTTTAAATTTAATAACTGCTTGGTGAGGTCAAAAACATATTCGGCTTCAGATACGGCTTATTTCAACTCGGCTTGTTTGTTTAATTCCGACCCCGGTTTTAATGCTCCTGATGATTATGATTTCCACCTGAAAAGCGGCAGTGTTGCATTGAATAAGGGTGATATGGGAATTGCTGTTTTTGTGCCGTTTGATTATGACGGGAATGACAGGACTGCTGATTCAGCTCCCGATTTGGGTGCTTTTGAATATGTTCAGTAATTTGGGATTATTCTTTATTGAAAATTATATAGCCGAAATTTATAATCACGCTTTGTTTTCTAAATGTTTTGTCCAGTACATTAAACGACAGCGAAACAGGACCGAATTTAGTGTGGTAAACTATTGCAGCTTCGAATAACATATTGTAGTAGCTGAGCGGTTTAAGCGAAACTTCATTGTAATTTTTGGCAAAATGTTTTGATTCGGGAATGAAAATATTCGGATTCAGATGTAAGTAAATTCCTTTGTAAATATTGTAGTCAAGTGAAATGCCGCCTCCCATCCAAGATGGAGATCTGAAATCATACAGAAACATTGTTTTGGAATATTGTGTCGGTGCAAATTGGGTGTAATAGAATGAAGAGGAATAAAAATTCTCAAATTGAGGTTGGTTTGAGAAGTGGGCTGAAAATGAAGGTGTTATTAGTAGTTTGTTAAATTGTATAACTTTTTTGAATTCAAAATCAATGTAAGGCCAGTGGCGGGTTACCCTATAAGTTTGATAATGGCGTGATGAAGTGTTGCCTGCATAATAATTTTCCAATCCCCAAATATATCCTGCCGTAAGTGATGTTCTACTGCCTTTGGTCGGATACTGGAGGTAATCAAGTGTGTTTTTATCGATTTGGAAAAAAGTATTTGTGTATGGGAAATAGGTTTCATCGGTGGTGTCGTCTATACTAAAATAAAGTGTTTGGTAATAACGGTTTATGTCGTTGTTAATGTGCAGGTTAATTGAAAGGTTGGTTTTGTTGTCGATCGCAAATGCCAGTTTACCGAATGTAGATGTGCTGTTGTGAATAATATATGAAGGATTGGTTTCGAGGAAGAACCATTCCGTATTTGAAGTAAAATAGTTGAATCTGTTGTAATTTATGCCGAGAAGTATGTAATACGGTATTTTCCCCGGGAATTCTATGCGGGATGTTAGTCCAACCGAATTATAAAATTTTCCGAAGTAAGAATTTAACCTGAACAAATAGCTTTTTGAAGAAAGAAAACGGTAATTCAGTTCCAAATAACCTGTGGTAAATGTTCCGGTGGATACATTGCCGCCAAATTTAGCAGTAAAGTGTTTTTCGGGCTTTATGTAAAGGTTTATGTCGTAAAATCCTGTTTTTTTATTGTATTTTGCAATAGGCATAAGCATTGAAAACTGTCCGTCTTGCATAAGGCGGTAATAACCTTGCTTGAATTGCGACAGGGTGATTATCGTGTCTTTCCTATGCTTAAAATTTTGCATTACATATTTCTTTTGCAACTTGTTCAGGTTGGTAATGTTTATGTTTTTTATAAGGAGAGGTTTTTCTTCGGAATGAAAATTTTTTCTCATTTGTTTTACTTGGATCGTATCACGGAATGATGAGATTATTTTTTTTATTGTATCTACTTGTGTCAGACCGTATTTATAGCCGAGGTCAATTATTTCTTTTGCCTTGTCAAATTCAAAGACGGCATAGTTTTGCAGCCCGGGCGGTTCTAAAATAAATAAGTTGTGAAGAGTGTCGTAT
>JALWKH010000092.1 GCA_026996635.1 Bacteroidales bacterium
ATATTATTGTTTTTCAGTGTATTATCACTTTTTACATATAAGGCTTCTTTTGGCCAAGATCCTGAGTTTACGCAATTCTATGCAAATATTTTGTATTTGAACCCCGCTTTTGCAGGGTCCGAAAAATGCCCCAGAGTAGGATTAAGTTATAGAAATCAATGGCCAAAATTAGGTTCTACATATGTTACTTACAGTTTCGGATACGATCAAAGAGTTGACTTTTTGGAAGGCGGATTGGGATTGCTAATTTATCAAGATGTTCAAGCAGGTGGTGCTTTAACCACATTTTCTGCAAACGGAATGTATTCATATAACTTTTCAATAAATCGTTTTTTTAATGTTCGAACAGGATTTCAAGTATCATATTTTCAAAAACATTTGGGAGACAAATTTATCTTTCCTGACATGATAGACCCGCTTTACGGACCTATTTTCCCCACCAACGAAGAAGAAATTGAAATGTCTTACACATTAAACATAATTGATTTTTCGGCAGGAGCCGTAGGTTTTTACAAAAGTAACTATTTCGGTATTGCTGTTCACCACTTAACCCAACCTGTTGAGTCATTCAGAGGTAATCATGACGCTGTTATTCCAAGAAAATTTACATTACATTACGGAACAACTATTCCTCTAAGAGCACGCGGATTCAGAAGAGGAGAATTAAGCATCTCTCCAAACTTCCTTTTCCAACAACAACGTGATTTCCAACAATTTAACTACGGATTATACTTAAACAGAAAATCAATCGTAGCAGGTCTCTGGATTAGACAAAATTTCAAATTTCACTACGATGCAGTAATGTTTGTGTTGGGTTATGTTCAAAAAAAGATTAAATTTGCATACAGTTACGATTTAACGGTTTCTAAGTTAAGAAACTCAACTTTAGGTGCGCACGAAGTATCATTCGGGTATATTTTCAATTGCCCGCAGAAAAAACGTAAATTTAGGACAATAAGTTGTCCGTCATTTTAGTTATTAATGAAGAAAAATTATCCGGATATGAAAAAAATAAGATCTATTTTCCGTTTATTATCACTGTTCGGTATCAGTGCACTTGTTTTCTCTTGTGCATCCAAACCAACCTCTCAAACTACCGGATGGAACTATAACGATCCCGATAACGGTGGATTTGAATATGTAGATTATGATGAGCAAGAAACAGGTCCCGGTCTTGTATTTATTGAAGGTGGTACATTTTCAATGGGACTGCACGAACAAGATGTAATGTATGATTGGAATGCCATACCGAGACGTGTTACCGTATCATCATTTTATATGGATGAATATGAAATAAGAAATGTTGACTACCGCGAATATTTGTATTGGTTACAAAGGGTTTATGTAGATTACCCCGAAGTTTACCAAAAAGCTCTTCCCGATACACTAGTTTGGAGAGATAAACTTGCATACAACGAACCTTATGTTCTTTATTATTTCAGGCATCCTGCATATCAAGATTATCCCGTTGTAGGTGTAAATTGGCTTCAAGCTAATGATTAT
>JALWKH010000093.1:0-294 GCA_026996635.1 Bacteroidales bacterium
GGTCTAATCAAGTTAATAATGTAACATATAAAACAGACTTTAGTCTGTTTAGCTGAACGGGCTTTAGTCCGGTTTTGATTGATAATGGTCAATTCATGAATTGACCATTATCGAATTGACCTTACCTTCTATGCTTAGCCCCACCTTTCAAGGTGGGGAATAATAATTCCAAATTCTGCACCGGCTTTAGCCTTCATAATCTCTGTTCCGAGGCTAAAAGCCCACACTTGGCGGCATATTACCGCAATAACAATTGTACCGCATAAAATATTTATGCACACACTTTTCTATATT
>JALWKH010000093.1:304-1503 GCA_026996635.1 Bacteroidales bacterium
GGATGATTTTAATATTAGTTGTTAGTTAATACCACATCTTGAATAGCTCCGCCATTTTGACCTGACCGACGCACTATTACAATTGCTATTCTACAGTAAACCAGACAATTAACACATTTCCCTCTCGCCTTAAAAGGCGGTGTCCTATAATGTTTTACCCGCAATAACAATTGTACCGCATAAAATATTTATGCACACACTTTTCTATATTGTTACACTGAATTAATTATTTTTGCATTTTATTAAAGACGAAAAACACAAAAGATGAAAAAAATTTTAGGACTAGGTAATGCACTGGTTGACATAATGACCATATTGAAAAGTGATGATTTCTTAAACGAAGTCGGATTGCCCAAAGGAAGTATGCAACTTGTTGATGCTGATGTCAGCGATGAAGTTTATAAAAAAACCGAAGGATTAAAAAAGACAATAGCATCAGGCGGTTCTGCCGCAAATACAATTTACGGTATCGCAAAACTCGGTGCAGGTGCAGGTTATATCGGCAAAATAAATAAAGACGACGAACTCGGGAAGTTCTTTGAAAATGATATGGAAAGTGCAGGTGTTGACACACATCTTATTACAAGTAATACCCCAACAGGAAAAGCCATAGCACTCGTTTCTCCCGATGCGGAAAGAACATTTGCCACTTATTTGGGAGCTGCCGTGGAATTGTCCGGCAATGAACTTGACCCCGGTATTTTCGACAAGTACGACATTTTCTTGCTTGAAGGTTATTTGGTTTATAATGAAGACCTTGTGATGAAAGCCGTTGAAATTGCAAAAGCAAAAGATATGATGATTGCAATTGATATGGCAAGTTATAATGTGGTGGAAGACAAAAAGGAATTTTTGGAAAAAATCATAAAAAATTATGTTGATATAGTTTTTGCCAACGAAGAAGAAGCAAAAGCATTTACCGGACTGGAACCCGAAGAAGCACTGCATAAAATTGCCGAAGATGTAACAATTTCTGTTGTAAAAATCGGCGAAAACGGTTCTATGATAAAACACGACGGCAAAGTTTATAAGGTCCCTGCCATAAAGGTAAATCCAGTAGATACCACAGGTGCGGGAGATTTTTATGCTGCAGGATTTTTGTTCGGCTTGACAAAAGGATTTTCTATGGACAAATGCGGATCTATAGGGTCTTATCTTGCGGGCAAAGTAACCGAAACAATAGGTGCAAAACCCGATAA
>JALWKH010000094.1 GCA_026996635.1 Bacteroidales bacterium
GATTATGTCTCTTCTTACTTGTGTTGCAAAGTCTTTCAGTTCTTGTATTGTCTTCATAATTTTTTCTTTTTATTATTAAAAATCAAAATAGTTCCGTACTCAAATACTTTTCGCCCCTGTCTGGGAAGATAACAACAATGTTGCCTTTATCAATCTTTTTTGCCGTTTCTATGGCAGCAAGCATTGCCGCTCCGCTGCTCATACCCACAAAGATACCTTCTTTTTTGATAATTTCCCTTGCCGTTTCAAATGCTTTTTCGGTGGGAATATCTATTTTTATGTCAATCAGTGCTGGGTCGTAGATTGCGGGAATAATGGCTTCTTCAAGGTTTTTCAGACCTTGGATGTAGTGTCCCTTTTCGGGGTGGGCACATACCACTTTTATTGAAGGTTTGTTTTCTTTCAGTGCTTTGCCTATACCCATAATCGTGCCTGATGTACCTATTGCCGACACAAAATAATCTATTTCTCCGCCTGTTTGCTCCCAAATTTCTTGTGCCGTGGTGCGGTAATGTGCCAACTTGTTGTATTTGTTGGAAAATTGGTCTGTAGAAAAATATTTATCCGGTGCGGAATTTATAATCTCTTTTACTTTGCGGATAGCTCCGTCAGTGCCTTGTTCAGCCGGTGTGAGTATAACTTCTCCGCCGAATGCTTTTATGATTTTTCTTCTTTCGGGAGATACGGCTTCACTCATTACGATTATTACTTTGTAGCCTTTTATGGCTCCGATCATTGCAAGCGAAATGCCTGTGTTTCCGCTGGTTGCTTCTATTATTGTTTTGTCTTTTGTGAGTGTGCCTTCGTTTTCGGCTTGTTCTATCATTTTCAGGGCTATACGGTCTTTTATGCTGCCGGAGGGCTCAAATCCTTCCACCTTTGCGTATATTTCTACATTCGGGTTGGGATTCAGTCTGTTTATTCGTACCAACGGTGTGTGTCCTATTGCCTGCAGGATATTTTTGTATGCCCCAATCATAATTTAGTTCACTTCGTAGTTATACAAAAAGTTGTCGTTGCTGCCCACAATTAAGTTGAATTTTACCGAGTTTTCGTCAAAATGACCTATTGTAAACGGTGAATTGCCTTCGAGCGGGAAGTCGTTGTAAATTGATCCGTCGCTGTTGAAAAGATAAACAAGCGATGATGTTTTGTCCACAATGCCGAGTTTTACAACATTATTCGGGAAATTAAAAATAATTGGCGGGAAGTAAACCGGATTTTCAAATTCGTATTCAAATTTTGTTTTTCCGTTTTTGTCAAATACTATGAAATTATTTTTGTCTGCAAAAATGTAATCTTTGTTTCCGTCGCGGTCAATGTCATACATTTTGAAATAGTGCGAAGGCGAAAAAGTTTTTATTTGTTTCTCGGTTACATTGCCTTCAAAATCAATGTAATATAGTGTACCTTTGGTATCCGTTGTTACTAGGTAAAATTTGTCTTTAATTTTGTCCAAATAAAAAATGCTGTTTCTAGATTTTGAAAAGAATTTTTTGACTTTCACACGTTCTTCACCACGCCTGTTGAGAATGTAAGTTTTCAGGCTGTCGGCAAAAACAATATAGTCTTTATCTCCGATTTTGAAGTGTTGAACTCTTTGATAAACTGGGGCATCGGTTTTGCCGAATTTCCAACCCGGAATGATGTTACCTTCTTTGCCGTACAAGTAAATATGCCTGTCTTCTCCTGCTATGAAAATGCGGTAATCTTTGGTATTTTCATAGTCAAACAGTGCGAGTTGGTTTGTTGCAGGCGAACGTAAAGTGATGGGGTAGTGTTCAACATAATTGCCGTTGCGGTCTATCACATACAACTTGGTGCGGGTGTTGAACAAGTATTGCAATTTGTTGTTTTTGTAATAGTCAATTTGATAAATTTTACCGATAATTTTTTCGGGCAAGTGTAATTTCCACAAAATCCTGCCTGCTGAATTTATCAGGTAAAGGTTGTTTTTTTCGTCTTGAAGGATTATTTCTTTTTTGTTTGTGTTGTGGTTAATTACCAGTTGCGGTTTGAATGTTATTGTGGTGTCGAGTAGGGTTTCCCATACGGTATGAGGCTTTTCGCGTGTGTTCGGGTTGTAATAAACTGACAAGGAGGTGTAAAGTAATTCGTCGTCTCCTTGCACCTGGAATCCAATGCCGTAAATTTTATCGTAAGAGTCTTTTTGAGTTTTGAATTTGTCGGCGAGTTTGGGTTTTAAGTAAGTTTCCACAACCGGGTATGCGGATGAAATTTTACTGAAGAAATAAAAATTGCTTTTGCTTGACAAGGTTTCTTTGAAGTCGTTGTATTCCATATCCGTTTCCAAAGTGTGCCTGTGTATGTTGTCAAGGATAAAGCGTTTTAGTTCTTTTTTGTTGTTGCCGAAGATTATGTAATTGTCCGTAAATGTGAAAAATGATGTTTCCACTTTGCCGAAAATATCGCCGAATAATAATTTGCCGAAATAGTGAATCGGAAATGAATAAACAGGGATTTTCGTTTCTTCGTCAATGTTGAAGTAAGAAATGTATTCGTCTTGTTTATTGCCGTAATGGTCTGCGTGTGACTTTATTATTTTTAGCATCTCTTGTGTGGCAAGGCGTTTGCTTACGGTTTTTGCCACCAGAAATGTACTTTGTTCTATATCTGAGCTTTGCGGTGTGAGTTTTACTAGCCCTATTTCATTGTCGAGTATCGAATAAAACAGAGAATCGACCTTGATTTTCAACAGTTTGTTGTATTGATCGAGATTTTTCTTATAATCGCTAAACCAAGAATTTTGTTTGAGGTAATTTTCATAATCGCTTTTGAATTGTTGAGGAGAGGAAATGCCTAACATAACAAAACTAACAACGGAAGAGGGGATAATTTCTTCCATATTGTTTTTTACAGGCTTTTGTTTTTTGAAAATATCAAAATATTGCGAAACCTGACCGGGAGCAATTGTAAATCCATTGAGGGAAATATTATTATCTTTTATTGTAACATCAAATTCCGTCCACGAAGCCGTTTTAAGTTTTTTTACTGCATATTTGTAATTCTTGACAAGCAAGTTTGAGGCAATATCAAAAAATGCGGGATAATTTACATATAGATTCGCTACTACATTTTTTCCTGCGGTGGAAACGGCTTTTTTCAGGTTTTTGTCTTCGTTAAGGATTGAGTAACCCGTATTGATGCCGCGTGCGATTTTTTCAATAAGAACACTGTTGTCAGTGAGGATTGCCACATTGCTTACAACTAGTAAATGGTATGTTTTCTTGTCTTTTGTTATTTTCAGAATATTGTAACCGTTGTATTTTCTTTCGGAAGTTGTATAGGTTGAAGAAAGTTTTGTTTTCAAGTATTTGTAAGTGGCTTTATCATTGGCAAAAATGTTTTCCAGTTTGAAGTAATAAATAAAAGTTGCATTGTTTTTACCGGATTTGTTAATTGTCAACATAAAAGGATTTTGAATGACAGCTTGAAGTTTTGTGTCGCTTTTCAAAAATGATGTAATAAAACCGTATTGGGTATCAAGTTGCTTGGCAAGGCCGTTTTTTACCAAATCTTGCCATATTTGGTTTTCATCCAGTTGTGTTGCAAGTTCTTCTAAAGAGTATGTGTTGAGAATTACGGCGGAATTTGACGGGGCAAGTTCTATGAGTTCGTTTATGTTTTTTGGGTTTGACGGGAAAAGTCTTGTGTAAGAGTAGTATATGCCTGCAAGAATAAGTAGTAATGTGGTAATAATCAATATCTTTTTCAGCATAGCGGTATATTTATTAATGTGTGCAAATGTAATTATTTTTGTTGGAAGTGGAAATGGGAGGGGGCACATTGAATTGGAATAAATTTGCTCAGCACGAAAGATGCGTCAGGCAGCTGTAAAAATGAATAGTAAATTTACTAATTTGTTAGTTGTTAATTGTCAATTGTTAATGGTTAGTTAAACAGGCTTTAGCCAGTTTTTCATTGATTCGAAAATACCTTGTTTTATGATTAGCCCTGCCTTTTAAGGCAGGGATAGCTAAAATATAAACAGATGAAGAAAATTAAATATTTTCCAGTATAAAATCAGTCATTGTTTTAAACAAATGATATCTGGTATTCTGTCCGGTATAAATGCCGTGGTTACTGTTCGGATATACCATTAAATCGAAATAGATGTTTCTCTCCACAAGCTTTTTAATAAGCTCTATGCTGTTTTGGAAATGAACATTATCGTCGGCGGTGCCGTGAACGAGCAGGAATTTTCCTTTAATCTTGCTTACGTGATTAATCGGTGAGTTTTCATCATAACCTTTTGCATTGTCTTGCGGCAAGCCCATATATCTTTCGGTGTAAATTGAATCGTAAAAACGCCAGTTGGTTACAGGTGCTACCGAAATAGCGGCTTTGAAATATTTGTTGCCTTTTTCCAAGCACGAAAGTGCCATAAATCCGCCGTAACTCCAGCCTTGTATTCCTATCCTTGTGGAATCGACATAAGGAAGCGTGTAAAGGTATTTTACTGCAGATATTTGGTCTTGAGTTTCGAGTTTTCCCATTTGCCCGTAGGTGGCTTGTCGGAATTCCTTACCTCTGCCGTTCGTTCCCCTGTTGTCAACGGAAACCACAATGTAGCCTTGTTCGGCTATGTACCTGTGCCACATTGAAGTATAATCCCATTCGTCCATTACGGTTTGGTAACCCGGACCGCCGTAAACAGTCATAAACACAGGGTATTTCTTTTTCGGGTCAAAATTTTTGGGCTTGATCATCCATCCGTATAATTTTACTCCGTAATCAGTTGTGAATGAGAAAAATTCTTTTTTCGGCGGGTCGTATTCTTTCAATGTTTCTTTCAGTTTGGCGTTGTCTTCTATTACCCTGATTTTTTTGCCTTTGGCATTAAATAGTGTGAACGAAACCGGAGTTTCTGAATTTGAATAAGAAATGATGTAATAACTGAAGTTTTTGTTTAGGTAAATATCGTTTACGCCTGTGCCCACACTCAATTTTTCTTTGCCGGTTCCGTCTAGTTTTATGCGGAACACATCTTTGGTATAAGGCGATTGTTCGTCAGCTATGTAATAAACATAACCGTTTTTGTTGTCAACGCCTTTTACTTCAAGTACTTCGTATTGACCTTTGGTGAGTTGTTTTACTTGGTTTCCGCTCATATCATACAGGTAAAGATGGTTGTAACCGTCTTTTTCGCTTAACCACAGAAACTCTTTGCCGTTGTCTAAAAATGTAAGTGCATCGTTTATTTCAATGTACTTATCGTCTTTTTCTTTGATCAATGTTGAAACGGTTGATGAATTTACATCATAAAGCATAAGGTTGAGTTCGTTTTGCAACCTGTTCATTACGATAAATGAAAGAACACCCGGATTTTTTGTCCATTTTATTCTCGGTATGTATTGATCGTCATATAGTTTTGAATTTACTTCTTTTGTTTTGCCGTTTGCCAAATTGTAAACGTGAAGCGTTACGGTTGAATTTGTTTCACCTGCTTTGGGATATTTATAGCGGTATTCGGAAGGGTAGAGCCCGTCGTAAACAGGGAAGCAGAATTCTTTCACTTTCGATTCATCGAATTTCAGATATGCAATATTTTTTCCGTCGGGCGACCATTCATAAGCCTTTGCAAAAGAAAATTCTTCTTCGTAAACCCAGTCCGGAATGCCGTTGATGATTTTATTCTTTTTACCGTCAGTTGTGATTTGCGTTGTTTTGCCACTTTCCAAGTCTTTAATATACAGATTGTTGTTGCAAACAAAAGCTACTTTCTTGCCGTCGGGAGAAAATGAAGGCTCTTGTTGCTTGTCTTTATCATACAGCGGTGTAAGTGTTTTCGCCTTAAAGTCGTAAATGTAATAATATGCCTTTTTCGAATGCCTGTAAATGTGTTCTGTTTTTGTGCCGAAAAGGATTTTTGTTTCGTCGGGCGAGAAAATGTAATTGTCTATAGAAGCAATATTTTTGGCTCCGGGTAAGTCTTTGATTGTGTTGTATTCAAAAACGGTTCCGAGTTCTTTGCCGGATTTGTAAGAATACTTGTTTACCTTGCCGAATTGCAATACTGTATAAGTTTTTCCGTCGTTGGACGATACCATATTGTCAAGGTATTTGGGGTAGAATTTGTAATACGCCCAAATATCTTCCAGTGTGATTTGTTTTTGTGTAAACCCTTGAATACTAATTACAATGCTTGCGATGATTAAAGCTATTCTTTTCATAATTTTTTTGTTTTTCATTTTATGTTTGTCACCCCTATGTATCTCCCACAGAAATATTAATATTCTGAAACTAAAGATATACCGAAACAATAAGATTCTGAAACGAGTTCAGAATGACGTCTTCGGTATGACGTTGTTTGTGAGAGGATTTAAGTGGTGTTGTATGTTTAAAGAACACTAATTCAAAATCAATTAACAAATTAACTCATTATTTCATTAACAGACATGTTTTTGTAGATTTTGAAACACAAATTTTTCACCTTATACTAATATTATTGTGAAATCAGACATGATCTATATTAGATGCTATAATATTATTAGCCATGATTTTATTATTTTTCTCTTAACTTTTCAATCATTTTATCTATTTCTATCTCTGAAAAGTTACCACTTATATTAACTTTCCCTCCCATAATCTCAGAAGTTACAGTTGGTAATGAAACTATTTTCTTATCTATTACTATTGCTATTGGTTTTCCAATGTTTTCTTTTGTAAGTATATAAAATTTACGTGCTCCTTCTTTTGTAAATACGATACTAATTTCTGGTTGATTATCATTGTGGCTATTGTAAACCTTCTTCACGTCAAGAATGTCTTTTGATGTTAAAGATGGGTTATCTTTCAATTTAATATCCTTATTATCTGATGAAAAAGAATAATTAACTGTTTCATAAAAACCATCTATCTTGTCTACTGGTATCGGTTTAAATTTATTTGTTGGTTTTTCAATAGTTTCACTAAAATTTTTAGCTATATTTTTTATTTTTTTATATATATCGTTAAATTTAGAAGCAAAAACTTTATTAGTTTCTACGGAATTAAAG
>JALWKH010000095.1 GCA_026996635.1 Bacteroidales bacterium
GGAAACATCGGCGTAGAAAACACTGTATCCGTTATAAGAATACGGTTCCAACATAAAATTACCGCCAAAAATCAATCTGTCACTCCATTTGGCTTTTGCTGTCTTTTTTTCTTTATTACCTATAGTTCCGTCTTCAGTAATAAAATCCTGTGAAAACAAAAAAAATGACAGAGAAAATAATAAACTGAATATAAAAACTCTACGAAACATTTTCATCAATGGTGTTTTACCAAATCTTCTTTCAACACTTTAAGTGTTTTTTCGTAAATCGAATCCTCGTCAAAACCACATAATTTGTACAACTCTTCTGGTTTTCCGTGATCAATGAATTTGTCGGGAACACCAAGGGAAATTACCCTTGCAGTATAGTTATTCCTGTTCTTAAACTCAACTACTTCCGAAGCAAATCCACCTTTTAGTACACCATCTTCTACGGTTATTATGCTGTTGTAGTTGCGGAAAACATAATGTAAAACTTCTTCGTCAACAGGCTTCAGGAAAATCATATTATAGTGCTGCACGCTAAAACCTAAATCTTTAAGTCTTTTTACAGCCTTTATGACAAAATTACCCGGATGACCTAATGAAAGAATGGCAATATCCTTACCTTCGCTTACCAGCTTGGCTTTACCTATTTCAAGTTTTTCAAATGGAGTTCTCCAATCAATCATTACACCCCTACCCCGCGGATACCTTATTGCAAACGGTCCGTAATCGTCGGCTTGTGCCGTGTACATCAAATCCCTCAATTCTTTTTCGTTCATCGGAGCTGAAATAATCATATTGGGAATAGGTCTCAAATATGCCAAATCAAAAACTCCTTGGTGCGTTGATCCATCTTCGCCTACAATGCCCGCCCTATCGATACAAAATACCACATTCAATTTTTGCAATGCCACATCGTGAATAAGTTGGTCGTATCCGCGTTGCAAAAATGTGGAATATATTGTGCAATAAGGTTTTAAGCCCATAGAAGCAAGTCCGGCCGAAAATGTAACGGCGTGTTGCTCTGCAATACCAACATCAAAAGCCCTGTCAGGCATCACATTCATCATTTTGATAAGCGAAGACCCTGTAGGCATCGCCGGCGTAATACCAACTATTTTAGGATTCTTTTCCGCAAGTTCTATGATAGTTTCGCCAAAAACGTCCTGATACTTAGGTGGTTGTGGTTCGTCTGATTTTTTCAGCGGCTTACCTGTTATTTTATCAAAATTACCTCCTGCGTGAAAAGCCGTTTGATTTTCTTCTGCAGGTTTAAAACCTTTTCCTTTTACCGTGCGTAAATGCAAAAGTTTAGGACCCGGAATGTCTTTTAATTGTTCGAGTGTTTTGATCAATCTCGGAATATCGTGTCCGTCAATAGGACCGAAATACCTGATACTAAAGGCTTCAAATAAATTGCTGTAATTCAATACAACAGACTTCAAAGCATTGTCTATTTTGGCAACAATTTCTGCAGGTGTTTCTCCGAATTTGCTCAGCAGACGCCAAACATTGTCTTTTACCTTGTTGTATGTTTTGGAAGTGGAAATATCGGTAAGATAATCTTTTAAACCACCTACATTTACATCAATAGACATCTTATTGTCATTCAATACAATAAGCATATTAGGCTTAAGTTGTCCTGTATTGTTTAGTGCCTCAAAAGCCATTCCGCCCGTCATAGCACCGTCGCCGATTACGGCAATAATATTCCTGTCTTCCTCCCCTTTCAGTTTTGCTGCCACAGCCATTCCCAAGGCAGCCGAAATAGAAGTGGACGAATGACCTGTGCCGAAAGCATCGTATTCACTCTCAAAAATAGACGGGAAGCCGCTTATACCTCCAAATGTTCTTATTGTAGGAAAAACATCTTTTCTGCCTGTCAGTATCTTGTGTCCGTAAGATTGATGACCTACATCCCAAATAATTTTATCATAAGGAGCATTAAAAACATAATGGAGTGCAATTGTTAGTTCCACTGCACCCAAATTTCCACCCAAATGTCCTGCATTTTTTGATACTACATCAATAATATAATCCCTGATTTCATCCTTCAAAATTTCCAATTCATCTATTGTAAGAGATTTTAAATCAGCCGGATAGCTTATTTTCGAGAGCACTTTATATTTATTAACATCCATAACTGCCTACTTTTTTGCAAAGATACAAAATTAATAATACCACACGCCACACACCATATCTTCGGGTGCCCCCGTGTATGAGGATAAGCAATTGTTTGTTTTACAGTATGATAACACTCCGAGAAAAGCGAAAATCAGACTTTCTTTGTAATCAATGATTTTATTACTCGGCACCACAACATTTTCCTGACCTATCTTCTCCGATATTTTTTTCATCAAATACTTGTTCTTTGTTCCTCCTCCCGTAAACAAAACTTTTCCTTCGGTTTTAACTGCTGCCGCTACCCTTATGGCAATGTGTTCATATATCGTAGCCAACATATCATTCACAGACATTCCGTCAAATTGCAGTAATACTTTGTTGAAAACTTCTTCCACCCACTCCCTTGCCAATGACTTAGGTGGTTTTTCGGAGTAATATTCAATAGATTCCAATTTGGTTAGCAAGTCCGGATTGATACTGCCTTTTGCAGCCAATTCACCGTCCTTATCCATTTCTATACCAAGCGGTTCTACCAGCGAATTTATTACAATGTTTACCGGACAAATATCATATGCTATTGTTTCACCGTGGTCATTTTCAAAAGAAATATTTGCAAATCCGCCGAGATTTATTCTATATGTATATTCTCCGAATAGCAACCTGTCACCTATCGGCACAAGCGGTGCTCCCTGACCTCCGAAAACAATGTTTCTCGACCTGAAATCAGCTACAACGGGAATCTTTGTTTCTTTCAAAATAAAATACGGATTGCCAACCTGAAAATTAAACCTTTTTTGCGGTTCGTGAAAAACGGTATGTCCGTGTGATGCTATAAAATCAACATTCTTAATTTTATTTTTTGCAATAAACTTTTTTATTTGATTCCCTATCCAAGTTCCGTAATCGTTGTGAAGCCGTAATAACTCCTTACCCGTTTTTTGATGAGCGGTTTTAAGTTTTGCTTTAAGGCAATCATTGTATTTTACCGTTTCACTGTTAAATATTTCAAACTGCCAGTTATCATCCTTTTCAATAAAATAAGCATAAACCATATCTAATCCGTCAAGCGATGTACCGGACATCAACCCGATAACATAGAAACTGTTCTTTTCCATATCAATCCATTTTTCTCAAAATTTTTGTAAAATACGAATTAAAATTCTCGGTCGGAATTGGTGCAGTTTCATTTAATATTTTTCCGTAAGGATTTATAAGTACATATCGCGGAAACGAAGGCACTCTGAGTTTTTTTATATCCGTAGCCGACTTAAAAAACAATGTATGCAGATATTCTAATTTATTCTCTTTGAAATATTTAATCACCTTATCTTTTTGGTCTTCGGGGAAAATATAATATACGTCCAGTACTACGTGATAATGTTCCGCATACCTGTTACTCACGGCAAATTGCTCCAAGCACGGCAAGTTATTAATATCGCACAAGCCTATGTAAGCAAACTTACCTTTAAAGTTTTGAAACTCGAAGTCTTTATGTCTATTATCCCAATAACTCAGTGTTTTAAAAGTATCTTTAAATGAAAACAACGACTCTTTTATTTCTTTCTTTATGTCTTGTGCAATTATTTTATGTTCCGGTATCTTTGTTTTCAGAATTATTGAGTCCAAAGTCATAAACACTTGTGGTGCAGGTAATTTTTTGAAAGCACCTATTGTGCTTGGAAACGAACCGTCATACAAACCTTTCAGCATAACAAGTTCCATTAAAGTATCATCACCTGCAAGCTCATAACGCTTTGATAATGTTTGTTTTATGAGATACGGGCTTTTGCCGCGTGTTACGTCATAATAAATTTCTTTGCCCTTTGGTGTTTGTGCATAAAGATTGAAAAAGAACTTGTACATTTCGTTAAACAAATCCATATACGCATCGTTGTAATACCAAGGCTTTTTGTGCCTGTAATGATCCCAAGTTATTTTTCTTATATCACGCTTTTTTGCCACAAATTCAAGATATGCCAATTTGTAGTCTATATACGCATTTAAAAACTTATTTTGCGTAATCTCATATTTTTTCTTCATTGCCGTGATAAAAGTATCGGCTTTGCTGTTGTAACCCTGACGGTAAATGGTATAAAAAAACAAATCCACATAGTCGTTGTATTCTTTGTTGAAGGCTATAATAAATGTGTTCAAAGTGTCCGGTCCTACCATACCTGCCCATATCCTTTCGGGCTTAAAATACGGGTTTACACTGTCTGCCACCGTTTTAGGTGTATAAGTCGGAAAAATCAATTCATAATTTTTGCCGGGTTCGGCATAAAAAAAGACCTCTTCCCTGCCAAACGGAAAAAAAATCATCCGGGTTTGTTTTATATCAAGATCAAAAATGGCAACCGTATCGTTTACATACACTTCGGCAATTACGGTATCGGTTTTTGTCATCAAATCTTTGTATGTTTTTGCCTGCAATGTTTTTTGTTCAAAATTTTTCGGCAATCTGCAAACAATCTTCACTTGCCCGCTTGCGGAATAAGCGGTATAAAATAAAACTATTATGGCAAAAAAAGCGCGTTTCATCATTAAATCAAGTCTTCTTTGTCAATTTTGTATGGCAAAAACTTACTTGCATCGCCTCCGTGTTTCAATATATCCCTCACAATTGTAGATGTAATCGGCGTATGCTCGGGTAATGTCAGCAAAAATACCGATTCAATTTCGGGAGCAAGCATTTTGTTGGTCTGTGAGATAGCCCTCTCGTATTCAAAGTCAGATGATGTCCTTATACCTCTTAAAATATACTTGGCTCCCACTTCCCTTGCAAATTCCACGGTAAGCCCGTCATATTCCATTACCTCTATCCTATCGGGAATGTCGCTGAAAGTTTGCCTAATCCACTTTATCCGCTTTTCTACAGGGAAAAAATTTTTTTTGTTCACATTATATCCGATGCCAATTACAATTTTGTCAAACAACGACAATGCACGCCTGACTATTGCTTCGTGACCTACGGTAAAAGGATCGAACGACCCGACAAAAACCGCAATTTTTAGGTTTTTGTTTTTATCTTTTGAAAATGCGTCCTCTACAAGTGACACTTGAGTATCATTCAATATTGAATCGGGCGACAAGTCTTTGTATCCCTTGCTTTTCAGGAACAAAACAACTGTTCTCGGGTTTAATGATAATTCTTTTGCAAGTGATTTTATGGTTTTGTTCATAATAAGTATAGTTTATAACATTTTTCATTCAACTTGGTTCTCACCGTTTTTCGCTTCGTCCCAATATTTATCCATTTCTTCAAGATTCAAATCGGAAATAATTTTCCCTTGTTCTTTGGCTTTTTCTTCTATGTAATTGAACCTGCTAATAAATTTCTGATTTGTTTTTTCAAGCGCATTTTCGGCATCGATTCCGTAAAGTCTGGCTGCATTGACTATCGAAAACATCAAATCACCAATTTCTTCCTCCAACTTATCCTTATCACCATTTTTAGCAACAGATTTTACCTCAGTTATTTCCTCACCAACTTTTTCCCAGACATCTTCTTTTTGTTCCCAATCAAAGCCAATTCCCGATGCCTTTTCCTGCAACCTTAATGCCTTAACCACAGCCGGTAACGACGACGGAACACCCGACAAAACTGACCTTTTCCCTTTTTCCTTCAACTTTATGGTTTCCCAATTTTTAAGAACGGTTTCCGCATCCTTTGCCACTGTGTCGCCAAACACGTGCGGGTGTCTTGCTATCAATTTATTTGCCAGAAAATCAATTACATCAACAATATTAAACTTACCAATCTCTTCGCCCAAAATGCTGTAAAACAAAATGTGTAACAGCAAATCACCACTTTCTTCTTTTATCCCTTCGTAATCCTTTTTGGTTATTGCCTCTGCAAGCTCGTAAGTTTCTTCAATAGTCAGCTTGCGTAAACTGTCAAAAGTCTGCTTCCTGTCCCAAGGGCATTCTTTTCTCAGCCTTTTTACTATCCCGTAAATCCTTAAAAACGCATCTTTCAGTTCGTTATTATTCATAAAATTCAATTTTTACAACATTGTTTTCCGTTAAAGAATACATTTTTTGAATGCTTTCCATAAAAATACCCACTTCCAAATGTCCGTATTCGTTAAAAATAGCGTATGGCTCGCCAATTTCTTTGTTCTCCGATATAAAATTGTCAATCTTTTTTATAACAAGCATTTCGTCTTTTATCAAAATACGGTATGAAGAATAATTTCCCGCTTTTTCCAAAAACATTTCTTCAGTTAAATCCAATACGGCACTCCCCGACCGTGTAAAAAACAAAATTTTAGATGTAAATGAATTTATTTGCCGCTGCGGTTTACTCATACGAAAAACCTTTACCTCATCTTTTTTTGTGCACAATTCCGTTATTCGTTTTTTTTCAACTGCTTCCACCAACAGCAAAAATGTTTTCCACAATTCCGTTGTTTTTTCAAAAAAAGCAGGATTTACCTCATAAACCTCATATTTGCTTTTATCATAAGCATAAATGTAACCTAAAGTGCCGTTGTCTGGCAAAAAAATATGCTTGTTGCCTATTTTTACATAAAGAAGTGATCTTTGTTTATCAATCTTTTCTTGCACAAGCGAAAACAAAATACTTCCTTCGGGCAAGTCGGCAATAAGTTTATTTATCAAAAGACCTGCTTCTTTCAAACAACAAACATCATCGTACTCCAAGAATTCATAACCGTTTTTACCTGTCAAAAGATATGACTTAAGAAAGAATTTATTGAGTGGTCGCGAAAATTTATCGGTAATATATGCAACAAGTCTTTTTTCCGGCATTGCCGTTATGTTTTTTGCAAAGTTACTTTATTTTTTGTGCGAAAATGAAAAGAACTTAAACAACCGGCAATTGACTTTTAGCCTTTACGCTTATTAAGCTTTTTAATTTCAGCATCGGCAGTGCC
>JALWKH010000096.1 GCA_026996635.1 Bacteroidales bacterium
CAGTTTCAAATATTTTTATGTCTTTTTGCGGATTAAAAATATTGTTTCTCGGACCCAATTGTTGGTATAAAGCAAGTAAAGCTGCAAAAGTTCCTTTGTTTTGATTTATAAAGTTTGTAAGGTATGACCTTTCTTCATCATAAATTTTGTAATAAACTTTGTCAAGTGCTTTTTTAACGGAATCAAGTTTGGAAGGATTATTTTTCATAAAGTTTTGATAAATCCTGCCAATGGAATCAACTTTAGCATAGCTGCGGGCATTATGCACAATCATAGGCTTTGCTATTTCCGATTGCTTGCTGCCTTTTACATCATAAGTAAACACAAGGTTTTTGGCATCTCCCGTTAATTCTATTTTTTTGTCAGTAGAGTCCACTATCAAATACACAAATTGATTGGAATTGTCAACTTGCACAATATAAAAAGTAGGCTCTTCGTACTTAATATGAAGTTCAAACTTACCGTTTTTAGACAAAGCTGAATCTTCGGTAACCAATTGATTGCCCATTATCTTTTTGATATAAACGGTTTCGTTTTTCAGGTTTTTGAATTTGCCTTTTACGGTTATAACACCACCGTCACCATTGCCTTCAGCGTTATTACTGCTGCTGCAACTGAACATTACTGCACTTAAAATACCTAATAATAATACAAGTTTTTTCATGATTTATTTATTTAAAAGTTCGTTCAAAATTTTATTTGCTTCTTTCGGATTTGCCTTGCCCCGTGTGGCTTTCATCACTTCACCCATAAACAAACCGATAAGTCCTTTTTTGCCTTTCTTGTATTCTTCCACTTTTTCGGGATATTTGGCAAGCACACCTTCTATTATTTGTTTCAGTTCGTTTGTGTCGCTTTTAACTTTCAGGTTTTGTTCTTCAGCAATTTGTGAAGGAGTTTTAGCGGGATTTTTTATTAGTTCGGGGAAAATTATTTTTGAAGCGATATTATGGGTAATCTCGCCTTTGTCAATCATAGCAATCATTTCGGCTATTTGTACGGGTTTAACGGGGAAATCCTGTATTTCAACCGCATTTTGATTAAGGTAAGACTTAATGTTTACCATTACCCAATTTGCCGCTGCTTTGTAATTCTTTGTCAAAGACAGCAGTTCCTCAAAATACAACGCAATGTGTTTATTTTCAGTGATTACCCTGCTGTCGTAATCGCTCAAGCCGTATTGTTCTATGTATTTTTTTCGTAACTCATTCGGCAGTGGCGGTAATTCTTTCCTAACATCTTCGATATAGCCTTGTTCCAAAATTACCGGCATTAAATCCGGCTCGGGAAAATATCGGTAATCTTCGGCTTCTTCTTTCGTCCTCATCACAAAGGTTACACCTTTTACCGGATCGTAACCCCGGGTTTCTTGCACCACTTCGCCACCGTTTTCGATAAGCTCTATTTGACGCTTTATTTCGTAGTTTATGGCTTGCTCTACGTGCGAAAACGAGTTCAGATTTTTTACCTCTGTCCTTGTGCCGAAATAATCCGCACCTTTCGGTCGTACGGATATGTTTGCATCACAACGGAGACTTCCTTCTTCCATATTTCCGTCGGAAATCTCAAGGTAACGTACCAGTTTACGCAATTCCGCCAAATAAAGATGTGCTTCCTTGCCGCTTCTGAAATCGGGTTCGGAAACAATTTCCAAAAGCGGGGTACCGGCACGGTTTAAGTCTATAAGTGTATTGAACGGATCTTGGTCGTGAATGCTCTTACCCGAGTCTTCTTCCATATGTATGCGGATAAGGCGTATTTTCTTTTCTTGTCCGTCATTTTCAATAGGAATGTAACCTCCTGTGCAAATAGGCGTGGTATGCTGTGTTATCTGGTAACCCTTTGGCAAGTCTGCATAAAAATAATTCTTGCGGGCAAATTCATTGTATAGATTTATATTTGCTTTGCAGGCAAGTCCCAATCTTACGGCAAATTCAAACATTTTTTCGTTCATCACCGGCAATGTTCCCGGATGTCCGAGTGAAATAGGGCTAACATTCGTGTTGGGAATATCGCCGAATTCGTTTTTGTCGCTTGAAAATGCCTTACTTTTTGTCAACAGTTGGATATGCACTTCCAAACCTATGACTGCCTCATATTTTGAATATATATCTTCTTTCATTTTACCACCAAAAATTAAATCACAAAGTTATATTTTTTTCTCTGACAGAAAATCACGGAAAGACAAAATACCTAAAAGTGGCTAAATGTATTTGATTTATACACATCACTACTATTCCAACATCAAAACAAAATAAAAATATTCATTTTACCGTTTTGATAAATAAATATTCTTTTATTTTTTTATAACAATGTTTTCATACATTTGTGCTGCATAATCTGCAACTTTTTGTTAAACCAGGATGAAAATACAAAAAAATAATGAAAATTAAACTTTTTTTATTTTTTTTAACTGCAATCAGCTATCAACTTTTTTCTCAAAAACCCGAACCACCCAAAGCAAAACGGATAGACCACATAAGAATTTTACATAACGATACCGTTCACGATTATTACTACTGGATGAAAGACAAACAACAAGCAGACTTTATAAATTATCTGTATGCCGAAAACGGATATGCAGACAAAATAATGAAACCGTCATTGCTTTTGAGAAAAAAGATTTATGAAGAGTTGAGAGGTTGGCGGAAAGAAACATATAAAACCACGCCGCAAAAAGTTGATAATTATTATTACTATGTAAGATACGAAGCAGGGAAAGATTATCCTATATTCTGCAGAAAGAAAGACAGCCTTACAGCACCTGAAGAAATATATCTGGATGGTAACAAATTGGCAAAAGATTTTATTTATTTCAATTTATCGTTATTGGCGGTAAGCCCCGATCACAAAAGATTGATTTACGGTGTTGATCAAAAAGGAAATAATGTTTCGTTATTGTTTTTCAAAGACTTGGAAAAAGATACGACTTACGAAATATATTTGAAAAAAGTAAGTGATGCCATCTGGGCAGAAGACAGCAAAACAATTTATTTTACTGTGCCGGAAGACACTACATTGAGACCGAGTAAGGTTTACAAACTTGTGTGGAACAAAGACAGCATATCCGATGCCACATTGGTTTTGTATGAACCCGAAAAAGAATTTGCACTAGGATTAAGTAAAACTTCATCAAAAAAATACATCACAATAATTTCTTCCAAGACAACACAAACAAAAGTTTGGTTATTAAACTCAAACGGAAAAGGCAAACCTGTATTGTTCCAAAAACCCATTCCGGGCTTACAGTATGGCGTAAATCATTTCAAAGGAGACAGTATTTTTTACATACAAATGGAAAACGACACTTTGATAAACGGACAAATAATGACTTGTCCTTTGGATAAAACAAATATAGAAAATTGGAAAGTATTTATTCCGCACAGGAAAAATATTAAACTGCTTGGCATAACAAAAATCGGCGACATTCTCTTGTTGGGAGAAAAAGAAAATATGACTGAAAGACAAAGAGTTATAAACCTTAAAACCCACACCGACACCCTTTTCCATAAAAATACATTTCTTGAAAATTATTGGGCGGGCAGAAAAGAAAAAGACAATGACACAATATTAACAGTTTACAAAAATTCAAAAGTGGCTCCTTGGGAAAAATACGAATTTAACAGTCGCACCAAAGAAATGAAACTTGTTGAGAAAGACACGCTTTTGAAACCATATAATCCCGATGATTATGAGGCAAAATTGATATTTGCTGTAGCGAATGACGGCACCAAAATACCCGTTTCGCTTATGTATAAAAAAGGAACGGAACAAAAGCCGGCACCCTTGCTGTTAGGCGGATACGGTGCTTACGGAATAAGTGAAGATATAGGATTTTCTACAAGTATTTTACCTTATTTGAACAGAGGATTTATTTATGCTTGGGCTCACGTACGAGGAGGAGGTGATTTAGGCAAGCAATGGTATCTTGACGGTAAATTGCTTAAAAAGAAAAATACTTTTACCGATTTTATTGCTTGTGCCGAAATGCTTATTGACAGTGGTTACACAACAAAAGATTTACTTGCAATACACGGGGGTTCGGCAGGCGGCTTGCTTATGGGTGCAGTAGTAAATATGAGACCTGATTTGTTTAAATGCGTTGTTGCCGAAGTTCCTTTTGTAGATGTGCTAACCACAATGTTGGATTCCACATTGCCACTCACCACTTTTGAATACGAAGAATGGGGGAATCCGTATGATAAAAAATACTATGATTATATAAAATCCTACTCGCCTTACGACAATGTAAAAGCACAAAATTACCCGACTATGCTGGTTACATCAGGATATAATGACGGCAATGTAAGTGTTCACGAACCGGCAAAATGGGTGGCAAAACTCCGTTATTTGAAAACCGATACTAACCTGTTGTTGTTCAAGACCAATATGAATGCAGGACACGGCGGTGCATCGGGAAGATATGGAGCTTGGGACGAAGCGGCATTCAAAATGGCATTTATAATGCAGGCTCTCGGCATAAAAGAAGAATACCTAACCGTAAAAGGAAAAGTTATTGATGAAAACGGCGAACCTATGCCATTCGTAAACATCTATGTTAAAGGCACTTCACAGGGAACAACATCAAATTACGACGGTGAATTTACATTTGATTTAAAAAAAGGAACTTCAGATACACTGGTATTTCAATATATCGGATTCAAGAAAAAAGAAGTGCCTGTGGAAATAAAAACTAACACAAGTAATCTTATTGTAACACTCAAGTCCGAGGCTACATTGCTCAAACAAGTAACAGTAACACCCGACGGTAAAGACCCTGCTTACGCAATAATCAGAAAAGCACAAAAAGCAAGAAAAAAACACGCAAATCCGCTAAAAGAATACAGTGTGGACATATATATGAAAAGTGTTGACAGGCTGAATGAAGTTCCGGAGAAATTACCAAAATTTATGGAAGGTATTGATTTACCCGACTCCAATGATTTGGGATTGATGGGATTATCCGAGTCAGTTTCTAAATATTATTTCAAAGCACCTGATAATTACAAAGAGGAGATGATAGCAAGTAAAGTAGCGGGAACAACGCACGGATACAGTTGGAACAGGGCTCGTGACATTATGATAAATTTTTACCAAAACAATATTCCTTTAGGATGGTTTGCAGACAGAGGTTTTGTATCGCCCATTGCTTCGTCCGCAATGATGTATTACAAATACAAACTTGTAGGCATTGATAACGACAACGGGAAAACTATTTACAAAATACAAGTGATACCACGCCGGAAACACGATCCTGTATTCAAAGGTTATATTTATATTGTAGATGACAACTGGTGTTTTTCTGCAATAGATTTGACTTTGACAAAAGATGCAAACCTGAAATTTGTGGACAGTCTTGAGATAAAACAAACCTTTATCCCGTTAAATGATTCGGTGTGGATGCCCTTTACAGTGCAATATAAACAATACTTCAAGATTTTCGGATTCGGAGGACATTCCAATATGGTAGGAACATTCAGCAATTATAATTTACACCCGAACTTTGATAAAAAGTTTTTCGGCAATGAAATTTTCAGAATAGAAAAAAATGCCAACAAAAAAGACAGCTCCTATTGGGATAAAAGCCGTTACATTAAACTTACCGATGAAGAAAAGAAGTATTATCTGAAAAAAGACAGCATTTTGCGAAGACGTCAATCTCCGGAATACCTTGACTCATTACGAAAAGCAAACAATAAATTCCGCTGGAACAGTATTTGGCTAAAAAAATATTCTTACAAGAATTATCCCAAATACAGAAGTTGGTTTATAAATCCCTTAATTTCGCCCGCAAGCATTTATTACAATACCGTAGAAGGATTGGTATTTACAGCATCGGGCGGATATGCCATTTATGACAAAAAAGATATTGAAGAAGACAATAATATGTGGTTTTGGAATGCAAAAACCCAGATTTACCCGAGGCTTAAATACAGCATAACTAACAAAGAACTTTACGGTTATGTATATATTGACACAAAACATTTCAGTGTTTCCACCGGCAGGAATGTTGTAAACATTTCAGATGTTGTCGGTTTTGACAACACTATTTACACACTGTTTCTGAAAAGAAGTTTTGCCAAACTTTACAAAAAAGATTACATTACCCTTTGGAGTTGGAAACAATTATTCACAGGTTTTAGAGGCGAAGTGCAACTTGATTTCGAAAGGCGGTATCCAATGACAAACAATGCGTTTTTTTCTTTTTATGATTACTACCGTAATGTTCCTCCAAGAGAATTTACATCAAATAATCCTCAAAATCCCAATGATGATTCTCCCGCATTCAAACAACACGATATTTTTACCGGAACAATAAATTTATCTTACCAATCCGGACAAAAATACAGCAGCTACCCCAACGGTAAAAAATATTATCACGATTCGGACAAGCCTTATTTTTATTTGACATTTAAACATGGTGAATATACATCCGACTCACGACCGGGTTTCAATTTTGCACAATTTGCAATAAGCGATTTAATCAATATGAACCTTTTCGGAAAGTCTGTTTATACTTTCAACATAGGTGGTTTCTTGTCGGGAGGCGAAAATATAGAATTTATTGATTACAAGCATTTTGAAGGCAACCAAACAGTGTTTTTGCATCCGAGTTGGGGAGTGTCGCCTTATGTTCCGTTCAACACCCTGAACTATTTTGATTACAGCACCAATAAATATTATGTATCGGGCAGGTGGGAACACCACTTCAACGGTTGGGTGTTTAATAAACTGCCGCTGCTTCGTAAACTAAAATTCCAAGTATTGACAGGTGCGGCTTCCCTATATTCAGCCGACAACGGGCTATTCAGCGAATTTTTTGTAGGTGCCGAAAACATCTTTAATCTTTTGCGAATAGACTTTGTTACAAATTATCAAAACAAAAAAATATTATCTATACAGTATTTTTCACAGAAAATTCCCTTTCCTCTGTTATTTTATATACATATCTAATTATGATTATAAT
>JALWKH010000097.1 GCA_026996635.1 Bacteroidales bacterium
CAGGTAATCTTGGCAATTGCCTTTGTATAAAGTATTTATGTTGGTCGTAATTTGTTTAAGTAAATAGAATGCTTGCGGATTATATGTGTAAAATGTGTTAGAGTCCGAACGTATAATTGATGTAATGGTTTTTCCCGTTCCGAAAGGTGTTTTTTGCGTGGGGCGTGCAGACGGGTAAACGGTTGTTGATGTCAAGTCTTTGTAATTTCCTTCAATCATTATTTTGTTTAGCAGGTAAAAATCTTCACCGCCTTGTTTCTTGGGCATACCGTTTTGCCTGATGTATGCACGGTAATTTATTGCAAAAGCCGACCCGATTGTGTGAAATGCAAACGGGAATCCGATTTTTCGGATCATATTTACATAATACCGCAAATGTAATTCGTAAAGTGTGATGGCAAGGTCAATCTTTTTGTTTTTAGCAGGCAAGTGTTCGTAGTAAATTGATATTCCGTTTAATTTTTCGTGTCCGGCGAACTCATTGAAAATAGCTTCAAAATAATTTCCAGACACCACTGTATCGGCATCCAGGGAGACGATTATGCCGTTTTCTATTTTGTTTTTGAAAAAATGTGTCGCTGTTGTGTCCATTCCTATTTTTCTGGCAAGACCTACTCCGGCATATTTTCGTGGTAAATCGTATGCTTCAATGATTTTTACAGGGAATGGTGTGGAAATTTTTTTTAGCATTTGTGCAAGGAGCTTGTTTTTTTGTACTGTGGCGGGGTCAGTGTTTTCGGGGTGATTTATTACAACGACAAGTGCGGGATTTATTTTTGAGTTTTTGGTGTGGAAATATGATTTTTTCAAACTTTCTATGGCAGAGAATACCATAAAATCCTTAAACACGGGGATAACTACGGCAACATTTACATCTCCGGAAAGGTTTAGATGCAGGATGTTATTTGATGCCAGGTATTTTTCAATTTTTTTTGCCTCTTTGGGCGAAATCATTTCTTGGAGTTTGCTGCTTCGTATCTTTGATTCAGGGCTTTTACCACCGTGTCGGTAATGTTGTAAGCCGGCATTGCATAAAGCATTGAAGCATTATTGAAAATGAATGTGTAGCCTGCTGTTTTGTTAAATTCTTCCAAAAAGTTGGTAACTGAATCAAGCAGTTGTTGGTTTAATTTTTGGTTTTCGTTCAGAATTTCTTGCGAAAGTTGGTCGCGAAGTTCCAATAATTTTTGTTGCTTTTCGTATAATTCTTGTTCTTGCGCTTTGGCACTTTGTGGACTCAAAAAAGAGTTTGTTTGCACTTTTTTTTGAAATTCAGCCGCTTCTTTTTGGAATTCGGCAGTTTTTCTGTTCAGGCTTGCTTCCAATTGTTTTTGTTTCTTCATCAATTTTTCTTGCAACTCGTTTGTCAGTTTGTATTTTACAAGCAATGTGTCAACATTTATATATGCCAACTTATATTCTCCGCTGTTTGGATTTTGGGCAAGAATTACGGATTTGTTAGTATCGGCATTAGATGTTTGGACAGGTTGTGCCGGATTGTTGTTTTTCAGGTTAAAATAAAGAATGAATAAAACAGCAACGGCTGTCAGAAGTATAATATTTAAGAGTAAGTTTAAGTTTTTCATTACTGTAAAATTTTGGTTTGCAAATGTAATAATAAAAAATCAATTGTTGCAGTATCTTAGCATATAGTCATTTGCTTTCATATATTTCAGTTCAAAAGCTTTTTTGAAATTTTTACAAGCATCATATTTATATCCTTGTGCAAGAAGGGTGCGTGCAAGGTAAAAATAATATTTGCCGTTTGTAGGATTCAGGTCTGTAATGTATTTGAAGTCTTTAATTGCTACTTTGAAAGCACGGGTCATAAAATAAATTTTGCCTCTTAAAAAAATGTACTCGGGGTTGTCTTTGTCCAACGATATAGCTTTGTTTATGGCTTTTAGAGCTTTAAAGTATTGTTTTTCACCAATATAAGATTGTGCCAGATAATAATATGATAATGTGTCTTTGTAGAGGTATTTTAGTGTGCTGTCCGTAAGAATGGGAATAGCTTTTTTATTTTTACCGATATTGTGCATTGCAATTCCGTACCATTTTATTGAATTAGGTTTGTCTGCAATCTTTTTATATTTTGCTGTAAGTATGCCCAGAGCCTTTTTATTCTTGTGTTTCAGTATCAACAGGCTGCTGTAAGCTGTGATATAATCTGTATTGTTTGATTTCGTTTTGTAAGCGTTTTCAAAACTTTTTAGTGCTGCTGCCGTGTCTTTTATTTGCAGCAAGATTTTCCCTTTTAAGTAATGCAAATAATGTCTTCTGCTGCTTTTTTCAAGATATTCATCAATTTTATCCAAAGCATCGTTGTATTTCTTATACTTTATGTCGAAATCAATGTCGGTAAGGGCATTTTCGTAAGAACTGAATTTAAATTCAGATGTCAATTTATCCCAATATTCCGTTTCCAAAAATTCTACGAAGTTTTTGTTCTTTTTTATTTTGTAAAGGCTTGTTTTTCTTTGCTTTAGCAGGCCATTTAATATTTCGTATGCCTTGTTGTATTTTTTTAAAAGAGCGTATGCTTGTGCCAATTTATATTTACATGATTCAGGCTTTAATTTTTCTGCGGTTAAGTAATTATTTAAAGCACCGTTGGGATTATTTTTATTTAAAAGAATGTCGCCTTTTATAATGTATAACTTGTAATCATCCGGTGATTTTTTCATTGCTTTTTGCAGGTAAAACAATGCGGAGTCATATTCTTGGTAATAAATGAACGCTTTTGTTTTTTTAATAAGGAAATTATAATCTTGAGAGTAAGAAATGTTAATATGAAGTAAAAAAAATAAAAATATTGTTGTGTAATTTAAATTACTCATTCTTATCTTTATTTGAGTAGAAAATGTGAATAAATCCTTTGAGTGTCCGTGGAACTATGCCCGTTAACCTGTACTCGTAAACATCACATACATAGTAATAAACACCCGGAGCAACTTTTTTTGAACCGTTTTCGATTTTGCCGTCCCAATTTATATCTGGATCTGTTGTTTCAAATACCAATGTTCCCCAACGGTTAAAAATTTTAAGGTCAATATGGTCAACAAATTTGTACGGTCCGGGATGTAACACATCATTTATTCCGTCGCCGTTCGGGGTAAAGACATTCGGAAGTTCATAATATGAGCAAGAGTCAACACATATTTTATCCGATAATGGACTTTCGTTGCCGACCGAGTCCAGTGCCGAGATTTGATAACAACCTGCCATTGAAACTTGCGGTATATGGTTGTAAGAATTGTGGTTTTTATCTACATTGGCAATAACTTCAGGAGTTTTGTTAAGGAAGGGAGAATAATAAATATTATATGAAACGATGTCGGAGAGGCAAGTAGAATCAACGCTCCAATTCAATTCATTATATTCTTCCGTACAATGAGATGCCACATTTAATGCGGGTGTACAAGGGGGAATTGTGTCTTGCGGTATGTCGCATTTGGTTTGTGAGAAATTTTCAATAGGGTCAATAATGTTGTTTATGTTGTAATGTCCAATGCTTTTTACAAGGTAGCAATATTGTGTTCCGTTATGCAATCCTGTATCCGTGTAAGTATCATTGTAAGTAACTCCTATTGAATCGTAAGTTTGAGTTGAATTGTTGTAACGGTAAATTATATATTTTTCATTTATCCACGGAACATTTTTATCCCAATACAATTTTACACTGTTGTCAAGTCCGGTTGTTTTTATATAAATTGATGATGCCATATCGGGCTGACCGATTAAAAACCTATTGCCGGGTTGGTCATTGTAAAACTCTATTTTGTAAGAATAGGCGCTATCCCGTGTATTAAGCAATGAATCTATATAAATGGTATCGTTAATATCCGAAGTTGAATCAATAAGTGTAAAATTCAATCCGTGTATGCCGTCAGACCTGTATATAAGGTATTTGTATGGACCGGGTGCATTTACGGTATCGTATTCGGTTGGTTTTGACCAGGCTACATATATTCTTCCCGAATCGGCAGAAGTTTTTTCTACACTTACATTTGTTATGATAGGTATTCCCCTGACGAGTTCGCTACATATCTCATCAGAGATATAACTTTCCGCACTGTCTTTGAAAAATGCATCTACACGGTAACAATATGTATATCCTTGGTCCAAGTATTGACCGTCGTTGTCATCAATAAATGTTGTGTTTGACCATCCGTCAACTTGGGCAATTTTATGGTAGCCTGTACTTTCGGGAATTCCCGTTTCGCACGAACTGTGTGTGTAATTATAACTGCCTCGTCGTCTGTAGATATAATATCCTTTTGCATTGGAGCAAATACACGGTTCCCAACTCAACGCCATTGTGTTATTTCCCGGTACGATTTGTAAATTTTGTGGTGCGGGAGCTACTACTTTAATGTTGAATGTTATGGTGTTGGTTAATGCCAAGTCATCGTTGTTGTCGTCGGCTTTTATTACAACTTCGTAAGGCTGTTTCCTTACATCTTCGCATCCTGTGTGCCAGGTAAATTTTGCCCTCGTATGTCCGGGTTCTTGTATTTCGGTTGATAGGGTAGTTGTGCTGTCCACATAAAAAGGACCTCCATTGCCTGTTAATGTTATTATATCATTGTCTTGATCGTAAGCGTCTATATAGAGTTCAACGGTAGTACCGGCAACAACACACATATCGGGAATGCTGTCAATGGTAGGCGCGTGGTTATTTGATTCGTAAACTTCGATTTGCATATCTCTGACTATCTTTCCGATTTTCACACCGTTTCTCCATTCTTCAACAAGCATTGCCACATTGTATTTACCGGGCGTTGTCGGGGTATTCCACACCAAATCTCCGGAAACAGGATCCACATAAAAGTCGTGGCTTGCAGGAGGATATGTATAACCAGGTATTGGTTGCCCGTTTTCTCCCAAACAAACAGTTAGTTCGTATGATAGGCTGTCGCCATCAGGATCAAAAGCTGCTGGGTTGTGTATAAATAATTGTCCTACAGCAGCTTTGTCAATCGGTGGGTTTAATAAAACAGGGGTGTTGTTTTGACCTTCTGTAGGATTTATTTGCAATATGGTTTTAATTGAGAAAGGTACATTTACAGAACCGGGAATGTTTAAAACCCCTTCATTTCTATTCGGGTCTTCCATAAATATTTCGTATGTACCCGGACCCGGATATGTGTGAATACCTTTGTAGGTGTTTCTTTGGTAATAATTTGGAAGTTGGATTTTTTCTATTCTATCCACATAATCATAACTACCATCACCCCAGTGCACTTCAAGTTGCGGCCTGTCTGCAGGGGAGAGTGTGTAAGTATAAGTTACTATGGTAATTTCATAAGTTAGCGGGCCTATTTGTCTGTATGTAATTTCTCCTGCCCTGTTATGTGTTGCAAAAACAGGAATCGAAACAATAAGTAATAATATGAATAAAAATTTTCTCTTCATTTGAATACAAAAAGGCTGTCATCAGACAGCCTTTAAGGTAATTTATTGTTTTAAAGAACTTTCTGTATTATTTAGTTCCTTGAATTTGAGAACCTACCCTATGCATTGCACATCTGAAACCAAGGTCATCACGAGCTTGTTCTTCATCCAAAAATCTTCTTGCACCGGGTTGCATCCAATATGCCCTGTCTTTCCAACCACCTCCTTTGTAAACTCTTGCTCTATTCGTTACTAAAGATTGTGCATCAATTCTTCCAAGATAACCTTTTTTCCAATTACCGTCAGTTCCGGGTTTACCGGTATAATACATCCTGTCGGAATTTTTGTTTGATTTATCAGCACCTTCTTTATCATAATCGATAGATGATGCATAATCTCCATCGAGGTAATTAATATTGTCTGCAGTTCTGTAATTATAACGACCGAATGCTTCTTCATCTGTTACTTCTCTCCATTGGATATGACCCAGACTGTCTTTTTCAGCTATTGCTCCTTCTTCATCCCTTACTTGAGTTTTGTAAACATTACCTCTGAATGGCCTGAATTCGTTCGCATCTTGGCTTGTTAATTGCCTGTAAACATCCATTACCCATTCATTTACATTACCGGCCATGTTGTACAGACCGTAATCATTCGGCCAATAAGCATATACCGGAGCAACAATGTCATGTGCATCATTCAGTGCACCTGCCATACCCATATAGTCACCTCTACCTCTTACGAAGTTTGCTCTGATTTTACCTATATCTGCAGGTGAACCGTCAAGTTTACCGTCCATTCTAACATAGTGTCCGTTCCAAGGGAATATTCTTTGATCAAAAATTCTTTCGGGTGCACGCATATTTCCTATAAGTCCTAATGCAGCAAATTCCCATTCAGCTTCGGTAGGGAGTCTGTATCTAGGTAAGAAAATCCCATCTTCCATACGTACACGCCTGTAATCATTGTTTGGGTTTAAGTCTTCAATTTGGTTTCTTACAGCACCTTCATATTGTCCTGCGAGATATGCTTCCGTGTTGAAGTTTTCTTCTCCCGTCTGTCCAACAGGGTCCATGTACATAAGTCCTTCCCTTACCATTATAAGCTCGTTAACACGGTCTGTTCTCCATGCTGCATAATCATTAGCTTGAAGCCAGTTTACACCTACAACGGGATAATCTTGATATGCAGGATGCCTGAAATAATAAAGAACATAAGGTTCGTTGTATGCAAGTTTATCTCTCCATACTAGTGTATCGGGAAGAGCTTTTTGGTAAACTTCGGGATAGTCAACATAAACCCTTTGTAACCAATATAAATATTCGCGGTAGTCAACATTTCTTATTTCATATTCATCCATATAAAATGATGATACGGTAACACGTCTTGGTATGGCATTCCAATCATACATTACATCTTGTTCGTGCAGTCCCATTGAAAATGTACCACCTTCAATAAATACAAGACCGGGACCTGTTTCTTGCTCATCATAATCTACATATTCAAATCCACCGTTATCAGGGTCGTTATAGTTCCATCC
>JALWKH010000098.1 GCA_026996635.1 Bacteroidales bacterium
GAAGTAATTGAAGATAAAGGATATATAAGAATAGAAGGAAGATCATTACCGGAAAATGTAAGGAGTTTTTATTATCCTATTGTAAAAGAAATTACTCAAATTGTTGAAAAATGGAAAGAAATTGATTTACCGGAGTTCGAGTTTCATGTAAAATTAGGCTACTTTAATTCTTCTTCTGCTAAATTTATTCTTGATATTATAAATGTATTTGTCGGATTGAAAAAAGAAGCAGGGAAAAAAATAAAAATAGTATGGTATTATGAGGACGAAGACACTGATATGAAAGAAGCAGGAATGCAAATTGCAGATTTACTTGGTGTAGAATTTGAATATATTGAATATTCTGATGATGACGATGATGAATAAAAAAGCACAATTCACTATTTAACATAATATAAATTATAAGACAAAAGGGGTTGGGGTTAAAATGTTTAGAAGGTTTGAGATTTTCAATTTTCGTTTTCTCTCAATTTTTTTTCTCATCATTCTTAAAAATACCGCAAGTTTTTCTCAAAACATTAGCGTAAGAATTTTTTCGCAATACGAATTAAAATCTCTTGTTTTCACACCCGTTTACGGCGAATATAATTTGATTTGTAATAATGATACAATAAAAAAGATAAAGAAGCTTGACATTATAAATATTTATACTTCAAACGATTCATTGATAGCCAAACAGTGGCTTACTTATATTTGCAGCGGCGATACAATAAAAATGCTTCCTACCGTTCCTGGATCTTATTTCAGGATAAAAGCTATTAAACCCGATTTAAAAGTAAGATATTACGAAGGATTGTTCAAAATCTGGCTGGATTCTATTTCACATAATATAATAGTTGTAAATTCGTTAGATATAGAAAAATATGTGTCAGGTGTAATAGAAAGCGAAGCAGGTTCTAATTCTTCATTACCTGTGGAATATCTGAAAACACAAGCAGTTATTTCCCGTACTTATGCTTTGAAAAACAAAGATATGTACAAAGAAGAAGGTTATGACTTATGCGACAATATAAACTGTCAAGCATATTACGGTAAATCATTACGCAACAAGAATGTAGCTATAGCCGTAAACCAAACAAAAGGACTTGTTATTGTCGATTCGTCATTTAATCTTATTTATTCGGTGTTTCATTCAAACAGCGGTGGAGAAACTGCATATTCATATCAAGTTTGGCACGATACTATACCCTATTTGTGTTCTGTTACGGACAGTTTTTCAATAGGTGGTAAAAATTATTTGTGGAATTTTAAGATAAAAAAAAGCGTTTGGTTGGATTACTTGACCCAAAAAGGAATAAAAGTAAACAGAGACTTTAATTTTTCGCTGAAAATGCCACACAGACAAAAATATTTGTATTTCGGCAAAGACAGCATCAAAACTTCAGAAATCAGAAAAGATTGGGGGCTTAAGTCAGCTTTTTTTGATATTGTGGACAATGGCAATTATATCATTCTCAACGGGCGTGGTTTTGGTCACGGTGTTGGATTATGCCAAGAAGGTGCTTTGAGAATGGCTAAATATAAATTCAATTTCAGAGAGATACTGGAATACTATTATTCAGGTATTCGCATTGTGCCGTATTCTGATGTTTTGAAAGTAAAATCGAAGGAAATAAATAATTAACTTTGTAAGTCAATATTGAAAAAATTGGAGAAAAAACACATATATTTCGTTTCGGATGCTCATTTCGGTTTGCCGGCTGAAGTTGATACGCTTACGCGGGAAAAAATGTTTGTTGAATGGTTATTGACCGTAGAGAAGTCGGCAGAAAGGATAATTCTACTCGGTGACATCTTCGATTTCTGGTTTGAGTATAAAAAGGTTGTGCCTAAAGGTTTTACACGCTTACTCGGAACATTGGCTTCTATGGTTGACCGTGGTGCAAAAATTGATTTTTATATCGGCAATCACGATATGTGGACTTTCGGATACTTGGCACAAGAAACGGGAATGAATGTTATTTACGAACCGCAAATAAAAACATATCACGGTAAGCGTTTTTATATTGCACACGGCGACGGACTTGGACCTTACGACAAAGGATATAAAAGGCTTAAAGCTGTTTTTACCAATAAATTTGCACGCTTTTTATTCAGGTGGTTGCATCCCGATATTGGCGTATGGCTGGCTCATACTTGGTCACATAAAAGCAGATATGATGACGGCGAAGATTTTGTCCCATTCTTGGGCGAAGATAAGGAGTGGCTGGTTAAATATGCCAAAACGGTATTGGAAACCGAACATATAGATTATTTTGTTTTCGGACACAGACATATAACAAACAGTGTTGATTTGCCCGGAAATTCTAAATTGTATTATACGGGAGATTGGCTTAAAAACTTTAGCTATTTGGATTTTGACGGCGAACAAATAGAATTAAAATATTACAAAAAATGAAACGGATTTTAATAATCACCACTACTCTATTGTTGTTATTACCCGGCTACATAAAATCACAGGTCACGGGGGTGGAGTTTGACAGTGACAACAAAATGGTAGAGATGCGTGGTGATACAATGGTATATAAATACAGAAACGGCAAAATAGCAGCTATAGGAAAAATGAGATGGGGTAGTGAACTCGGCAGGTGGAAATATTATGACCAAAAAGGCAGACTAACGCAAGAAGCCGATTTTGTTTCCGGAATTTTGCACGGCAAACTGATTTACTACTACCCTAACGGGAAAAAACAAAACGAAGGTGAATTCAAATACGGGAAAGCCGATGGCAAGTATAAAGAATGGTATAAAAACGGTCAATTGAAATTCGAAGGTTATTTTAAAAACGGTTTCAAGGACAGTTTATGGACTTCTTTCTATGAAAACGGACAGAAGAAGTCTGAAATAATGTATAGTGACACTGCATTGCCAAAACTGATAAATTATTGGGACAGTACGGGGACACAACTTGTTACGGACGGAAACGGAACTTTTTATGAATATTATCCCGGAACCAACCAACTGAAAATCAAGGGTAATTACAGTAATTACCAAAAAGACGGAGAATGGAAATATTGGTACTCGAACGGTAATTTAAAGGCAACCGAGTATTATTCGGAAGGTAAGCCTGTGGGCGAATGGAAAGAATGGTATGAAGACGGCAACAAAAAATCCGTTTTGAATTACGACAATGGCGACAATACAATATGGTACCGCAACGGCAATAAAGAGATGGAAGGTAAAATGATTGACGGAAAAAGACAAGGAGAATGGACATTCTGGTATCCTTCAGGTAAAATAAAAAGACGCGGCAACTATGTTGACGATAAAATGGACGGATTGCATACTACTTGGTATGAAAACGGAAAGAAAAAAGTTGAAATGAACTTTAAAAACGGTGTAAAAGAAGGAAAAGCTACTTGGTGGTTCGAAAACGGCAATCTGGATATGGAAGGGTATTTCAAAAATGGTGTTCAGGACGGATTGTGGACTTACTGGAGAGCCGACGGAACCGGAAAAGGAAACGAAGGCTATTACAAAGACGGAAAAATGGACGGTAAATGGACTTGGTGGTACGGAAATGATTCTATCTGGAAAATAGCACATTATAAAAACGGAGTTAAAGACGGACCGTGGGTAATTTATTATGAAAACGGCAAAAAATTTCACGAAGGTCAATTTGAAGACGGATATCAAACCGGATTGTGGAAAGAATGGTACGAAAACGGAAACTTAAAAACACGCGGATATTTCAATAAAAACAAAATGGACAGTTTATGGGAAGGTTGGTATGAAGACGGTAAGTTGAAATACCGCATAATGTACAAAAACGATATTCAGGTAGGCAAAGCAGAATACTACTACCCTACCGGCAAGCCCAGATTGTTTAAAACCGTAATAGACAGTGTATTGGAGGGTAAATACGAAGAATGGTATCCGAACGGAAACAAAAAAACCGAAGGTTTTTACAAACACGGCAAGAAAGACGGTAAGTGGAAATATTGGGATGTAAGAGGAAGGTTGCTTACAGAGGAAACCTACAAAAACGGAAGATTGGACGGAACAGCAAGACAATACTATTTAAACGGAAAAGTAAAAATGGAAGCCGAATATAAAAACGGACTAAAAGAAGGAAAATATGTGATTTATGACAAGCGTGGCAATGTGTATTATAAAGCTATAATGCAAAATAATCACATCAAAAAAGTGCTTGTAAATCCGCCGGAAAGAAAAGATAAAGTAGGATATTTGGATATTAATTAAGACATTTTGCCATTTTTGTGACAAAAATTCATAACTTTAAAACTCGTTTTTAACAAAAACAAACTTAAGAAATGGATATACAACAAGTTAAGCAGAGATTTGGGATAATAGGTAACTCTCCGAAACTAAACAGGGCATTGGAAATTGCATTACAAGTTGCCAAGACCGATTTGTCCGTACTAATAACAGGCGAAAGCGGAACGGGAAAGGAAATCATACCTAAAATAATTCATCATAACAGTGCAAGAAAACACAACGAATATATAGCTGTAAACTGTGGTGCTATCCCCGAAGGGACAATTGACTCGGAGCTGTTCGGGCACGAAAAAGGTGCATTTACAGGTGCATACGAAAAAAGAAAAGGGTATTTTGAAGTTGCCGACAAAGGAACTATTTTTCTTGACGAAGTAGCCGAATTACCTTTGGAAACACAAGTAAGGCTGTTGAGGGTGTTGGAAACAGGAGAATTTATGAAAGTCGGTTCTTCCAAAGTTCAAAAAACTGATGTCCGTGTTATTGCCGCTACAAATGTAGATTTGGTAGAAGCAATCCAAAAAGGTAAGTTCCGTGAAGATTTGTATTACAGATTAAATACAGTTCCTATCCACTTACCGCCTTTGCGTGAGAGAAAAGAAGATATACCGTTGTTATTCCGTAAGTTTGCAGCCGATTTTTCAGAAAAATACAATATGCCGCCAATCAGGCTTACAGACGAAGCAAGACAACTTTTGATTAATTATTATTGGCCGGGTAATATCAGGCAGTTGAAGAATGTTACGGAACAAATTTCCATTATTGAAAAAGAAAGGCTTATTGATGCAGAAACATTGAAAAAATATCTACCCGAGTACAACAAAACAAAGTTACCTGTTATTTATCACGGGTCTAATCCCGGAACGGTTGACCACAATACCTTTATGAGCGAAAGGGAGATATTATACAAGCTGCTTTTTGATATGAAAAGAGACATAGACGAGCTTAAAAAAGTTATCTACAACCTGAAAAAAGATGCCCACACTCACGATTCTAAAGACAGTGCAGTAGTGCTGCCGTCCGGAGAATACGACATTGTGCTTGACAGCTATAAAAATGATTTAATACCTGAAAATTCCAGGGATTTTGAACCTGACGGAAAAGTAATACTTACTCCCAAAGAAGACGATGCTGTAACCACTACCCTAACGAAACCTGCAAGAGATAAATATGACAACATAGCGGAAGAAGTTGAGGAAGCAAAAGAGGAATCTTTATCGCTTAATGAAAAGGAAAAAGAGTTGATAATAAAAGCTTTGAAAAAACATAATGGCAAGCGCAGACCAGCAGCAAAAGATCTGGGTATATCCGAAAGAACTCTTTATCGAAAAATCAAAGAATATAAAATCGACTTATGAGGATAAAAATAATAGCACTATCGGTGTTGATTTCATTAGTTATTTTATCTTGCAAAATAAATTACAGCTTGAGCGGGACAAATATTTCGCCGGATGTTCGTACTTTTTATGTGGGGGATTTCCCGAACAAAGCACAGCTTTATGTACCTGCCCTTAGTGAAACATTTGTTGATAAACTTAAAGAAAAAATACTCTCGCAAACATCCCTTAATCAAGAAAATAACGCATCAAAAGCAGACTTAATATTTGAAGGGGAAATTGTAAAATACGATATAAAACCGAATTCGGTTTCGGCAAATGAAACAGCAGCCACTAACCGCTTGACAATAGGCATTACCGTTCGGTTTACAAATAATAAAGACCATAAACAGGACTGGGAAAAAACTTTCTCAAATTATGCAGATTTCAGTGCAAATATTGACATTAGCGAGGTAGAAGAAGAATTATCAAATGAAATTTTGGACAAGATAATAGAAGACATTTACAATAATTCCATCGCGACTTGGTAGTCTTTTTATGCAAAAAAATAAGTTTTACATACTGCTGTCAAAAAATAAACACGAGTTTTCACAAGAAGATATTGAGGAACTGCGTATTTTGTACTCAACACATCCTTATTTTCAGGCTAACCAGTTTTTATTTCTTGCCGCTTTAAAACAAAATGAAAGCCCTGAATATGAAATTCTTTTAAGAAAAATAGCTCCGAATATTCCCGACAGAAAACAACTACTGCTTTATTTAAACGGATTGGCCACTTCAGCCAAACAAGAATCAATGGAAGATATTTCATCAGTATTTTCCTTTGCAAAATCTGACAATAAAAACGATAAATTAAGTTTTGAGGAATGGTTGGATAAATTCAAAACCGGAAAAACAAAAGAAACAACCCAAGAAGACGACCTTATATCTAAATTCTTGAAAAAAGAACGGAAATTTACGCCTTCAGCAAATGAAATACCACAACCCCACCAACAAAAAAGAGAAGAAAAAGAAGTAGAAGGAAATGAAGGTGGTAGCTTGTTTACCGAAACATTGGCAAAATTGTACGAGTCCCAAGGATATTTTGATAAAGCAATAAAAGTTTACCGTGAATTAATATTGGTATTTCCAAAAAAAAGTAGTTACTTTGCAAGCCGTATTGAAGAAATAGAAAATAAACAAAAAAATAAATAGTTATGTACACAGTATTTATTGTTTTAATCGTAATAGTAAGTATTCTGTTGCTTTTGATTGTATTGGTTCAAAATCCTAAAGGTGGAGGTCTTGCATCTACTTTTGCATCATCCAACCAATTTATGGGTGTGAGAAGAACAACAGACTTTTTGGAAAA
>JALWKH010000099.1 GCA_026996635.1 Bacteroidales bacterium
AAACAGAAGTGTGGAACAAATCTATGTTAAAAGAACTTTAAAAAAGCAAATTGAATACGTTGAAAATGGAAAATATTACTATGAATTTAATATTAAGTGGATAAGCCCATGTAAATATGAGTTGACATACATTGGAACAACCAGTCCACAGCCTGCAGTAGCTCGTGAAGGAGAAACTTTTACAGTTGAAATTTTAGATATAAATGATTCTACAATGAAATATAAAACTACTTTTCTTGGAATGGTTGATATCGGTGAAATGAAAAAAATAAAATAGAGAAATTATTTTTTTGAAGTTAGGGGCATCCGGGATCGTCAAATGTGATTTATTCCAAATTCAGTTCATTTATGTTTCCGAGCATTGAGTCTCTTTTTGCTTGATCGAAAACGTGTGTAAGTTGAACAGACAATAACTTTTTGCTGTGGTCAAAATTTTGAATGTTATCTTTCAGTTTTGATTTCATTCTTTCCAATTGTTCGGGAGTAAATTTAGGTGCATATGCGGCCAATGTGGTTTCTATTGCACTGAACATGTCCAAAGCCATTTCCAAATCGTCAAACTCGATGAAAAAGTCCAACATTTTTTCTAAGTGAGGTGAAAAATCCATATTCAATTGCCAGCATAATTCGGTGAAAAATTTCTTTTCTTTTGCTAATTCGGGTGATTCTATTATTTTAATTATTTCTGCAGGTGCCGCAGAACGTTTTACCTCCAAAAAAATGTTTTTTATTTCGTTCTTTATGGCATCATTGCCGGTCTTTACCAATACCCGTGCAAGAGGAACAAGAAAATCGGTGTCTCCTTCTTCCCTCAGGAAGTTAAGGATTTCCACCAAATCTTCATCTGTTGCCTTATCTATTCTTTCAAGCAGCGCTTTCTTCGTTTTCTTGTCCATCGTAAACCAGTTTTTTCTTGTAAATCAAATAAATAACAACTCCCGCAAATACAAACAGAAGAATAACGAAAATATAAGCGATTTTATAACCGAGGAAATAGCCTTTCGGCTCAAACTTGAAGACAATTTTATGTTTCCCTGCCGGTAGAATCATTGCACGCAGCACATAATTTACCCTAAAATGAGGCATTAGTTTACCGTCCACATAAGCGTTCCAGCCTTTGGGGTAATATATTTCAGAGAAGACTGCAAATTGCGGTGTTTTGGCATTGTATTCATACTCCAATTTATTTGGTGCATAGCTCACTAATTTTATGGAAGCATCTGGATCCGGTGTGTATTTCCAATCTTTCACATATTTTTCGAATCTCTTGTCAACAATTGCCGTTTGTGCAGGATTAAAGTGGCAAAGTGCAGTAATTTCGGAATCTGCATTAGGTACGAGCTTGTATTCTTTTACAAACCATGCATTACCAAGTGCTCCCGGATTTTGTTGTACAACGGCTTGTCCGTTTTGAGTTGGAACTATGAAATATTTTGTGTTGAGCATATTAAGCACAGCCATATTGTTTTTGCTGATGCAGAAGTCTATAAGTTCTTGGTAGCGTTTCATTTTTGCTCCGTGATAACCGCCTATGGAATTTACATAGTATGATGTGCTTGCATCGTTAAACGGGCTCACGGTAAGGTTAAACACCCTGTAATCAAGTGATTTGTCTTGTAATATTTGGGCAAGTTGCGGTGTAAGCGGATAAGGAACTTTTTCTTCGGTCTTTCTTACGAAATCATCGCTGTTTACATACCTCTTGTCAACTCCCCACAAGTCAATAAGTACTAATGCACCAATGAAAATTATTAAATACTTTTTTTCAAGTATCTTTTTCAAATACAAGAAAATACCACCTGCTGCGAGTAACACGAAAATAAACGACCTCCAAGCATCGCCCACCAGCATTGCTTTCCGGTCTTCTCTCAGAGCATTTACAAAATCAACAGCACCTTGTTTAAGATATGATTGGTCGGTAAGTGCTTCGAAGGAAAATAGTCCGCCGGCAAACAGTGCAATAAAAAGCAATAATCCGCCTACAATTATAAACGAATATTTGAGTGCTTTTAATATTTCTTCTTTTGTAACCTTAGAATACAAAATTTTATTAAGTGTCAGTATAGCAAACAGTGGCATTGTAAATTCAGCAATAACCAAAATCATAGATACAGATCTGAACTTGTCATATCCGGGTACATAATCAATAAAGAAGTCTGTTAAGGGCATAAAGTTTTTACCCCACGCCAACATTATTGAAAGAATTGTGGCAAGCAGAATCCACCAACGGGTATTGTCTTTTATCAGGAAGAATCCCATTATGAACAAAAATACCACAATTGCACCTACATAAACGGGACCTGAAGTAAACGGTTGTGTACCCCAATATGTGGGCATTTGTTTAATAACCTGCTTCGCTTGTGAAGGCGGATAACCTACTTTTTGTGTCAGGAAGTTATATGTATTGCTGCTTTCGTCCAATTCACCTACAGATGCACCACCCATAAAATCGGGTATCAGGAGTGTAAGTGTTTCGTCCACACCGTAACTCCATTGGGTGATGTAATCTTTGTCAAGTCCGCTTGTTTTGTTTTCTTTGTTGAAAGTAAGCTCGGATTTGCCACGGGTAGAATATTTTCCGTATTCGTATGTCAAATAAATGGAAGGAAGATTTGAACCGATGGCGAATACTACTCCAACCAGAAGCAATGCACTGCGAACCAAAAATTCTTTTACGGCTTTTTGTTTGATGTAATCAATGAATATAAACAAAACCATTACCCCAACAGTCATCATTGTGTAATAAGTTATCTGCAAGTGGTTTACAAGTATTTGCAAGGTGAGGGCAAAAGCAAAAATAACCGTTCCTATCCATTTGTTTTTCTTGTATGAATAATAAATGGATGCTATAATGATAGGCATATATGCAAGTGCCAACATTTTGGTAATGTGTCCCGCTTCTACAACAATCAAGAAGTAAGACGAAAACGAATATGCAATTGCACCAACCACCGACAACCATTGCCGTACACCGAAAAGCAAGAAGGCAAAATATGCCATAAGCATTGACAATATAAGAAATGAAACGGGGCGTGGTGTTCCAAGTGTAAGTATTTTTTGTATAACTCCAAACGGCTTGAGGTTAGGATATTTAACGGAAATAAGATATGCCGGCATACCTCCGAACATACGGTTTGTCCAAAGGGGTTCTTCACCGGTGGCTTCCCTGTAGTCAACTATTTCTTTGGACATTCCTCGGTAAGTATCATAATCGTGCTGTTTGAGGACATAACCTTTTAGCACATCGGGATAATACATAAATCCGATAATCAAGAAAATAACTATTGCAATAATGTGCGGTAAAAATTTCTTAACATTCATAATCAAACGAATTGGCTAATTTGCGGCAAAGGTATATCATTTTTTCGTGTGGCGGTTAATATTTATTTATGTAATGATTTCGGTATTTTTTTATCCGGAGGATAGAATTGCTTTATTCTACCGAAAAGAAAATATTTCCTGTTTCTTTCCACCAATGTGCTTTATTGTTTTTATTTTTGTATGGATGAAAAATCCGCTAAAAACGATATTTTTCTTATTTGTAATTTTGTATGCCTACAATTCCGTTTCACAAGAGATAAAAAAAGGTGTTGCGGACTTTTATCATTTGAAACCTAACGGCAGTCTTACCCAAAACAGTATTTCATTTATTGCACAGGACAGTATAGGACAAATGTGGTTTGCCACAAAAAACGGTGTGGTAAAGTATAACGGTAAAGAATTTCGAGTTTTCTTAAACATTATCAATGATTCCAACTCGATACAAGATAATTTTACCAACTGCATACTTGTAACTCACAACGGAGATGTTTGGGTTGGAACGGGTAAAGGGGCAAACAGGTATAACCCGGAGAAAGATTGCTTTGAACCGTTTATAAATAAAAAGTTTGAAAATGCGACAATCAACAGCATAGCAGAGGACAAAAACGGGGTTTTGTATTTTCTGGATATAGCAGGCAATTTATTCCGTTTTAATCCTGCAAATAAGAAATTTGAAACCTTTAATTACAACTCCGGTGAACAGGGATTCGGGTTTCAGACTATGTATATCACAAGCGGTAACCGTATTTTTATTACCACCAACAAAACTTTTATACTTGAATTTATTCCCAAGACAGGATTGTTCAAAAAAATCAACCTGTTCAACGATGATGAAATAAAAAATCTCAAGAGAATTAAATTTTATGCGGGCAGGCTTACCGAAACTCACGACGGCAAGTTGTGGATTTCTACAAACTACGGTTTCTTTTTTGTTTACGATTTGAGAAACGGCAATATTACAAGATTTTATTTCAAAAAAGATTTGTCGCCCAAGGGTTACCTTTATGTAATGGCAGTAAAAGAAGACAAAGACAACAACATTTGGTTCGGAACTTGGTTTGACGGTTTATATAAAATATCGGCTGACAGAAAGACCATAACACATTTTATGCCCGACAGGGATAACAAAAATTCACTTTCGAACACAATAGTTGAAAGCATATTTCAAGATAATGCGGGGTATATGTGGTTTGGCACAGAATTTAGCGGAATAAACATTCTGAAAAAGAACAAAAAATTCTTCACAATAGCAGGTAACACCTTGCACAACGACTTGCCTTCCCTGCCGTTTACTTGCTCTGTAAAAGATACTTCCGGTAAAATTTGGCTTGGAACGGATATGGGCGGATTATTGTGGTTTTATAAAGATGATTTAAGCAACATTCACAAATTCAATTTTAATACAAAAGATAAAGTCCAAAGAATTTTTTCATTGCTGTATTCAAAGGACAAAAAGATTTGGATAGGCACGGAAAAAGGGTTGTTTTGCTATAATCCCGCCAATGGCAACATCGTTCATTACGAGCATAAAAAAGATGACTTTAACACATTGAGTGGCAACAATATAATTTCACTGTGCGAAGATAAGCAAGGTAATATTTGGGCGGGAACAATATTTAGGGGGTTAAACAAAATTGATATAAAAAACAATAAAGTTTACAGGATACAGCATTCCGAAGATGCAATAAACGGGCTGGCGGACAATTATATTTCAAGTATTGCCTGCGACAACCGAAACAATATCTGGATAGGAACGAATAAAGGATTATCAAAACTTAATACTGCAACAGGATCATTTACAACATTCAAAGCCAACCCCGATTTGGCTAACACAATAAGTTCCGACAGAATAAATTGCCTCAAAATAATAAACGGCAACCTTTGGATAGGTACGGAAGGCGGCGGAATAGATAAGTATAATTTTGCATCAAAGAAATTTGAAAACATTACAACGGCAGACGGATTGCCTTCTAACGACATTGAAGGAATAAATATTGATGATAAAAACAATTTATGGGTTTCTACCACTCACAACATTTCAAAAATAAACTTAAAAGACCATAACATTGTAAATTACGGAAAATCGGACGGAATTGAAAACACGGTATATGTAAGGGATTACGGATTGCAAGAACTTGAGTTTTACGAGAATTTTGCAAACAAAGACGAAAAAGGATTTATGTATTTCGGCGGTATGGGCGGAATGTTCATTTTTCATCCTGACAGCCTGCCCCAAAACAATTATAAACCGCCGGTAATAATAGAAAAGTTTACGGTAAACGGTAAGCCCGTGCAAATAAAAAATAACAAAGTGGTGTTGAATCCCGGTCAAAATCACATTAAAATAACTTTAACCGTTCTGAATTTCATACAGCCCGACAAAAACAAGCAAGCATATTATTTGCAGAATTATGATACCGCATGGCATTACACGGCAAATAGCAGGGATATTTCTTATTTTTTGCCTTCCGGAGAATATAAGTTTTACTACAAAGGTGCTAATAACGACGGTGTGTGGAGCAAAAACTACCTGCCGCTTACGATAATAATTTTACCTGAATTTTATCAAACTGCGTGGTTTAAGGCTCTGATTATAAGCCTTGTTGCCTTTATTTTTGTGCTGTTTTTGGCTTATCGCTATTACTTGTACAAAAGGATGATAAAGAAAAAAGAATTATTGAGGTATTCAAACTCAAATCTTAGTGAAGAGTTAATAAATCAAATAAACGACAATGCTATTTCCGTTTTGGAAAACCAAAAATTGTTCTTGGAAGCGGATTTATCATTACAAAAGTTGGCAAAAGAAATAAACACAAAGCCGAATTATTTATCGCAAGTTATAAACACTAAGCACAATTGTAATTTCAGGGAATTTATAAATAAATACAGGATTGATTTTGCAAAAAAACTCTTGTCCGGTACAAATTTGAAAATAGAAGCGGTAGCATACGATTCCGGTTTTAACAACATTTCCACCTTTAATCTTGCATTTAAAAAAGAAACGGGAATGACTCCTTCCCAGTACAGAAAAAGCACCTTGAAACAATAATTTTCTTATGATTTTATAAAATCATAAGTTTTTCATACCCTACAAACCGGCTAATACACAGATTGTTGCAAAAAAACTGTTGCAATTTTATAAATCCATTGGGATACGCACAATTCTTTCTTTTTCTTTGGCGAAAAAACTATGTTTTATCTCTACATAACTTACGATTTGAACAATAAATTTCACAGCATAGGAGTAACAACGGATATGAAACGAAGATTGAAGATTTTAAATATGAAAAAAGAATTTTATAAGATAGTTTATTTCGAGTGTTTTGAAGACAGTACTATAGCCACTAAACGGGAAAATGAATTTTTAAGAACACAAAAAGATGTGATTTGTGAAATTGTAAAAGAAAACAATCCGTCATTAGTTAACCTCGTAAATATTTAGAAAATGAAAAAAATCAGATTTTTTATT
>JALWKH010000100.1 GCA_026996635.1 Bacteroidales bacterium
TGCAACAACTTGGTGACCGTTGTCCAAAGTCCTGTTTACTAAATTTGCTGTTTCTTCGGGAATTACCACTTCTTCGGCATCAACCTTATGTTTTGCCAAGTCTTCCACTTGGATTTCCCTGAAATTTCCGACACCTACGTGTAAGGTTATGTATGCTTTAAGAATATCTTTTATTTCAAAGCGCTTCAACAATTCGCGTGTAAAGTGCATACCTGCAGTAGGTGCAGCCACCGACCCTACCTTTTTTGCATAAATGGTTTGGTATCTTTCCAAATCTTCTTCATCGATTTCCCTGTCCAAATATCCTTTGGGTATGGGAGCCTCTCCAAGTTCATATAGTTTTTTCTTAAATTCTTCGTAAGTTCCGTCATAATAAAATCTCAAGGTCCTACCTCTTGATGTAGTATTGTCAATAACTTCAGCTACGAGTTCATTATTTTCACCAAAGAAAAGCTTGTTACCGATTCTTATTTTTCTTGCAGGGTCCACAAGAGTATCCCACATTTTGGTTTCGGGATCCAATTCTCTAAGCAAAAATACTTCAACCTTGGCACCCGTTTTTTCCTTCAAACCGTACAGTCGAGCAGGAAAAACCTTTGTGTCATTAAAAACGAATAAGTCGTAAGGATTAAAATAATCAATAATGTTCTTGAAAATAGTGTGTTCTATTTTTCCTGTCTTTTTGTCAACAATCATCAATCTTGATTCGTCCCTGTGAACGGGAGGATACAATGCCACAAGTTCTTTCGGTAATCTAAAACCGTATTGCGATAGTTTCATAGTTTATATAGTTTTTGATTGTTCCAATTCTTTTAATTTATTTTCAAATTCACTTATTGTCAAAGCGTTATCTACGCTATAACCGTTTATTCGTACTCTTTCAAGCCCTGTCAAATATGCACAAGACCCCATTTCTTTACCTAAATCATGAGCGAGAGACCTAATGTAGGTCCCTGAACTACATTCAATCAAAATTTTTACTCTCGGCAAATTAAATGCCAAAATTTCCATACGAAAAATTGTCACATTCCTCGGTTTAATTTCTTTTTCTTTGCCTTTCCGTGCATATTCGTATGCCTTTTTGCCGTTTATTTTTACGGCAGAATACATTGGAGGTAACTGTTCAATACTACCTGTAAATTTTTCATTTATAATGTTTTGCAATTTTTCTTTTGTAATGTGGGCAAACTCGCAAGTTTCGTTTACTTCCGTTTCACCGTCATAAGAAGGAGTGGATTCACCGAACTTTATTTCCGCAATGTATGTTTTATCTTTTTTCAAAAAATCTTGCAATTTTTTTGTGCTTTTACCTGTTGCAATAATCAACAATCCCGTTGCCAGCGGATCCAGTGTACCTGCGTGTCCGACCTTTACTTTTTTCCTACCCAATGCACGCGAAATCAAATGCCTTATTTTGTTTACCACATCAAAAGACGTCCATTCCAAATCTTTGTTAATCAAAATTATTTCTCCTTCCACAAATTCATCTAATGATGCGGGAAAATTATTTTTATCAACCATAAATTATTAAGCAAAAATTATTGCCACCAACCCAACAATCAAAGTATATATGGCAAAATAAATCAATTTACTGTTTCTCACAATCCTAATCATCCACATACAAGCCAATACACCAGAAACAAAAGCAGCTATAAAACCAGCAACAAGTGGTCCTATTCCAACACTCGAGGCCGTAAGTTCACTGCCTTTAATCAAGTCTAAAAAATTTTCTCCCAAAACAGGGACAACAACCATCAAGAAAGAAAATTTCGTGATTTTTTCTTTATCTACACCCAACAGTAACCCTGTAGCTATGGTAGATCCCGAACGGGATATGCCGGGTAACACGGCAACAGCTTGAGCTATACCAATCACAAAAGCTTTCCAATATGATACATCACCTGTTTTTTTGGGCTTGTAAAAATAAGTGAGAGCAAGCAGGAATGATGTTATCAGAAGCATATACCCGACAAATGCAACATTACCCGAACCGAAGTAACTTTCTACATAATCTTTGAAAAACAAGCCTACAATGGCAACGGGAATCATTGAAACGATAATTTTTGCGGTATAATCGGTTTCTTCATTCCACTTAAACTTCAAAACACCCTTTATCAAATCAACAATATCCTTCCAAAATACCACAAGAATGCTTAAAACCGTGGCACCGTGCACAACAATGGTAAAAATAAGCGTACTTTCCGCATTTATTCCCAACAGAGCTTTACCTAACTCAATATGACCGCTGCTGCTTACAGGCAAAAACTCCGTAAGCCCTTGTAAAATACCAAGGACAATAGCCTGAATTATACTCACTATCAGTTATTGTTTTTAGGTTTTTTCAAAATTGCGTAAATAATAAACAAATACCCGAACAAAATTACCAACGGAGCTATTACTATCCTTCTGGTGTCAAAAATGTCGTAACTGAACACATTCGGGTCGTTACTTCCACCGCCTGCAACCAAGAAAAAACCGATTACAACAATCAATACTCCAATTGCTATCAATGCCAAATTCTTTTGAGGAAGCGGAAACATTCCGTCGTCCTGCAATTCATTATTTTTCCTTTTATCCATAATACAACCTGTCTAATTTAGATTTCAATTGTCTGTTTAACGCAAAATATGTCGATACTGTAGTTATTACAATTCCGATTATATATAAACTTATCAAAATGGTCATTATTGTATAAAAATCATAGAAAAATGTAATTTGAGGAAATTCTTTTTTCAGATAATAAACAAGTGCCAATATCATCATTCCGGCAAAAGAAGCACTTATAAAACCTTGAATTAAAGCTGAAACTAAAAACGGCTTGCGTATAAAACCCCTTGTTGCACCTATAAGTTGCATCGTGTATATTATAAAGCGCTTGGCATAAACCGAGAGTCTTATGGTATTATTTATCAAAGTTAGTGAAATCAAAAACATTAAAGCGGTGAAAATCAACAAAATAAAGTTAATCGATTTAATATTTTCATTAAGCAAGTGAACAAGGTTTTTTTGGTAGTAAATTTCTTTTACTTGCGGGAATTTTGTCAATTCCTTTTCTATTTTGGCAATGCTGTCATTGTTTGCGTATTCTGCATAAAGATTTGCCTTGATTGATGATAACAACGGGTTGTAGCCCAAAAAACTGACAAAATCTTCTCCAAGTTCTTTTTTCAGTTCTTCCGCCGCCTTTTCTTTCGAAACAAAAATTGTGGATTTTACATAAGGAGAAGCATCCAATTTCTTTTGAATATAAATAATATCGGCTTCTTTTACATTGTCTTTCAAGATAATAGAAATGTTTATGTTTTCCTTAACATAATCCGATATTTTTTTGGCATTAATGGTAAGAAGTCCAACAAGACCCAACAAAAACAGCACAAAAGTTATACTTATAACAGTTGTTATATAAGAATAGGTAAGCCTTAATGATGTTGCTTTATCGGGCATATTCCAAATTTAATTTGCAAATATACTTTATTTTTTCATTTTATCACGGATTATTAAATAAAAAAGCACCCTAACGCAATAATTTGCGAACGGGTGCAACAAAACACATTTTGCAGGAAAATGTTAATCGTTAATAGATGCCGTTTTCTTAAATTTCATCGATAAAACAATGAATCTGAAAAACTGGATTATAAGGCATCTTCTTTTCCATTGTTCAAACCGTGTGGGATACATACCGAAATTCCATTCCGAATATGCCCTTTCTTCCCACGGTATTTTTACTTTTCTTTTGCTCATATCTCAAAATTTTATATTGTTAACAAATATTTTTTTAATCAGGTATCATCCACCAGAAAGGCTTAGCTTTTGCTTTCCACATAAAGACATAGTGCATAAGCCACTTGAACCAATGCCCAGCAGCACCTACTTCTCCGATTGTATATCTGACATCACGACCGAAATCAGGATATTTTTTGTAATCCGGAATTGTAGGATATACAGACATACTACCAGCTACACCCCTGAGACCGTAACCGATTGAAACTACACATACACTGGCAATTTCTGCCATAGATGCTTTATGCCTGAAAGTTGGTTTACCTGTTTTTATCCATTCAGCCAAATTTAAAGCCGTAGCGTGAGCCATAACTGCACTTGGCATACCGGTACGCGGAGGGGCAGGAGTTAGCGGCCTTCCGCTTGGTGTAGTATGTGGTTTTGAAATGGAATGCGGAGGAGCAAATGCAATACCTACCGCAAAAATATTCGGATAAGTTGGATTTTGCAATTTCTTTGGCCAATCATCGCCCGACCACTCGTGATACGGTTTTTTGGCACTTTCGTAATCGGCGTCAACTATCATCAACTTGTTAGGCTTGAACAATTTATCGGTAAAATCTTCACCGTTTGGACCTACAGCAGTTATACCTACTCCGCTAAACGGCGGAATAAGCATTGCAAAATCATAATCCATTGTAAGTTCTTCACCTTGATAAGTTTCATAGTAAATTTTTCCCGGTTCTACCTTATAAACCGAACTTTGTGTATGCCACTTAACACCATATTCATAAAATAAAGAACTAACAATGTTGCGGGTATGTGCTATATAGCCGGAATTTTTTACATAAGCGCCACCCATCCCTAAATCACCTATAAACATTTCATTGCTAATATATCGTATATCCGCCATATCTTCAAGACCTTGCTTCTTAATAAGAGAAGCAACATTAAGCGTGTATTCCAGAGCAGCACCTTGACACGTAGCACCACCGTGGCCTAAACCGATTACAATTTTTTGGCGTTGCCCTTTCTTCATTTTTTCAATAACCTTGGACAATTCTTCGTAAGCATGGGTAGCATGCCCGTAAGTACATATTGAAACAGTATTTCCCGCATCAGGCCCAAGCCCGGGAACTGCTTCGAAATTAAGTTTCGGGCCGGTTGCATTCACGAGGAAGTCATAATAAATTTTAGTCTTTTGACCTGCTTTTTCACCTGTAACATATTCTGCAGTTACATACGGTTTATTTTCTCCGGCATCACCTTCGGGGTGAATTGAAATTGCTTTTGCTTGATGGAAATCAATACCCAGTTTGTCATAAACGGGCTTAAGCGGAAAATATACTTGTTCTGCTTTCATATGCCCGGTTCCAACCCAAATATTGGAAGGAACCCACTGATAATTACCGTTTGGTGAGATTACAATTACTTCGGCTTTTTTCTTTAATTTCCGGATTAGGTTTAATGATACGGTATGACCCGAAATACCCGCTCCGATAACTACAATTTTAGGTTTATTACTCATATTGGTTCATTTTTGAAATCGTTTCAAATATAATATTATTTTTCATAACTACAATGATATAAAACATAAAATACCGAAATGTTGGGATAAAAAAAAGGAGTTGCTGTCGGGCAACTCCTTAAGTTAAATTTTTCAGAAAATCGTACACTAGAAGTCTATTTCATTCTTGTTTTCTTTTTGTTTCAGTTTTTCATACTGTTTACAATCTGTAATCACATTTATTTTTGCAGGTCTTTCAAAACGGTCTTTTTCGGAATACGGAAGTGTGGAATCCGCATAAACTTGCTTCATATACAAAGCCCATATAGGTAATGCCATATTTGCTCCTTGCCCAAGTCTTATTCCCCTGAAGTGAATAGACCTGTCTTCTCCGCCTACCCATACTCCTGTGGTTAATTTCGGAACAAGACCTATAAACCAACCATCGGATTGATTTTGAGTTGTTCCTGTTTTAGCAGCAATTTCACCTTTAAAGCCGTACTTATACCTTAATCTTATACTTGTTCCTTGATTAACAACCGATTTTAACAATTCCAACATGAGATATGCGGTTTCTTCACTCATAGCCTCATGCCTTGGTGCACGGAAAGTTGCTAAAATATTGCCGTTTCTGTCTTCTATACGGGTAACAAAAATCGGTTTTACGTATATGCCTTTATTACCAAATGTATTGAAAGCCCCAACCATTTCATACAATGAAATATCAGGTGTGCCCAAACAAATAGACGGATACGGATCAATATGGCTTACAACACCCATATTTCTTGCAATTTTTATCACAGCCTCGGGACTGTATTGTTTCATAAGCCACGCAGAAATATTGTTTATCGAGTTTGCAAGTCCCCATTTCAAAGTTACCATTTCACCGTCATGCTTTGTCTTTTCTGCATTCTTAGGGGTCCAAACTTTACCGTCGGGCAATTCAAAAGACACCGGGATATTAGGTACTTTATAACACGGCGAATAACCCGATTGCATTGCCAAAGTATAAAGAAACGGCTTAAATGTAGAACCTACTTGCCTTTTCCCTTGGGTTACATGGTCAAATTGAAAGAAATTGTAATCTATACCACCGACATAAGCCTTTACATATCCGCTAAACGATTCCATACTCATAAGTCCCGCACGCAAGAAAAATTTATGATATCTGATTGAATCCCAAGGAGTCATAACAGTATCTACAGGTCCGTCCCAAGTAAACACTTTCATTTTTACCGGTGTATCGAATATCTTCTTTATACTGTCTTCAGGTACCCCTGCCCTCTTCAGTCTTCTATACCTGTCAGACCTGTGCATTGATGCTGTCATCAACCTGTTTATCTGCTTATAAGAAACATTCCAGGCAAATGGTGCTTTTTTCCTACCTTTTTGTTCCTTGAAAAATGCTTTTTGCAAATCGTCTTTCAAATGTTTCTTTACGGCATTCTCGGCATAAACCTGCATGCGGTAATCAATAGTCGTGTATATTTTCAATCCGTCCTTATAAATAT
>JALWKH010000101.1 GCA_026996635.1 Bacteroidales bacterium
ACATACCACCGTACCTGGGTATTGGCAAATCCGTAAGTCGTGGTTTTGGTACGGTTGTTCTTGCAGATTAGCTTGCTCCCTTACCTATACAAATAAATAAAGCTTTTTTCCACATAAGGTTCGCCGTCATCTTTGTTGCCAGTAACTATGTAGTAATAAATGCCTTGACTTGCGGGTTCCCCTTTGATTTTACCGTCCCAACCGCCGTTCGGGTCTGTAAATTCATAAATCTTTTTGCCAGACCTGCTGAAAATTTCACAACGGAAGTTAGATAGTTTTATCGGTAATTGAATTTTGAAAACATCATTTTGTCCGTCTCCGTTCGGTGTGAATACATTAGGTTGTCCTGTTGCTTTTGGAGGCAGTAAGATAATTGTTCTCGATTTTGTTTTACTTGTACCGTCTTCGGCAGTAGCTACCAAAGTAATGGTATATTTTCCTTCTTTTTCATAGATGTGAGAAGTATTTTCTTCGGTTGATGTGCTGCCGTCACCGAAATTCCAGTGGTAATTAATCTTTTTGTATCCGTAAGAGAATGTTTTGTTTTTGAAATAAATCGGCATTCCCGATCTGTTGTCCAGATATTGAACTTCAAATTCAGGATCAATTAATTTTGCTTTATCTGTTTTGATTGTTATTGTCGTATCGCAGCCGTCGGTATTTTGAGCTGTTATTGTATATGTGCCGGCGGGGACATTTTGCAGTTCTGTAATTTGCTTGTTGTTATAGAATATTTTCACATCTTCGGGAATTACGAATGTGATGTTGAATTTGTTGTCAAGTGTCGGTTCGATGTAGTAATATACATTCGGTTTGTCTTTGAAGGTTATTGTTACGGTATCAATTACTTTATGGGAATATGCTGTTACAAATACAGGAACAGATAGGGTAGTGGTTTTGGTCTTTTTAATAATTTTTTTGTTGCCGGTTGTAAAAATTCCTTCCGGTAATATGTATTCATTTTTGCAAGTTGTAATTTTGTCCGGCATTGCAAAAAGAGAAAGGATAATTGCAGAGTCTTTTATGTTTGAAGAATTATCTTTTGCATAAATTTTATATATGCCGGGCTTGGCAAAAATAATGTTTACCTTACCTTTTGTATTGCTTACAATTATGTTGTCTTGGTTGCTGAACCATTTAAGTCCGTTACCCGGGAATGAATATTCGTCTTTTGCAATTAATGTGTCGGTTTCGGTTTTATTTGTGTGTGTTATGTGCTTGGTTTGCAATGTTTTATTGTTGTTATGGCTTGTTTCTTGTTGAATTGCAGTTTGTTTGGTTGCTTGGTCGGTATTTACAGGCTTTTGTTCTACTTGTATTGTCTTAACAGGCTTATTGGCTGCAATTTGTTGTGTTTTGTTTGCAGGTTGTTTTGTGGCAAAGTAAAATAATAGTGCTGCACCTGATATAATAGCAATGGATATTTTTGCTGTTCTGATAAGTTTAGTTTTGAGAGAATATCTTTTTATTTCACCCTTTATTGAATCTGTGAGTTTATCGGAAGGTGATATTTTTATTGAAGAAGTTTTTTGTTTTAATATGTCTTCAAATTGTCCTTTCATTTTAGTTTGTTTTTAGAAGTTACATTTAATTTTTCTTCTATCATTTTTTTCAATTTGGCTTTAGCCTTTTGGTATTGTGTTTTTGAAGTGCTTTCCGAAATTCCCAGTGCTTCCGCAATTTCTTTATGAGTAAAGCCTTCTATTGCATACAAGCTCAGGACTATTCTATATCCGTCGGGAAGTTGTTCTATTAAGTCGTACAATTCTTTTTCACTGATGATATCCAGCAACAAACTGTCATCTTTTTGAGAAGAATTATCGGATACTGAATAATCTCGTTCTTCTCCTTCTATGAATTCATTCTCTCCCAGACGTTGTTTCTTCTTAAGAAAATTTATTGCCGTATTTGCCATTATTCTTATCATCCACGACCAAATTTTATTTTCATCCTTTATGTTTCTCAGGTTATTAAGAATTTTTATAAAACCTTCCTGGAAAACATCTTCCGCATCGTGTATATTTTTTGTGTACCTAAAGCATACACCCAGCAAAGTGTCGGCACTCCTGCGATACAATTCTTCAAGTGCCTTTCGGTCTCCTCGCTTACATTTATTTATAAAACTTTTATCAAAGCCGGGCATTACTCTTATGTTCAATTGTAAGACAATGTAAATTTATTATGGTCTAATAAAACGCTAAAATTTTTATTCCATTTTTGTCTTATTAAGTAAATATGTTCCTGAAATAATTACCAACATCCATAAAATTTGATACAAAGTAATGTTTTCTCCGTCGTTTATTCCCCATAAAATAGCAAATACGGGAATTATGTAAGTCACGGATGATGCAAATACTGCAGATGAATAATTTATTAAGTAGTTAATTCCGATAACAGCCAATACCGAACCGAAAACGGCGAGTATTATTATGTAAGTCAAATCATTCCACACAGGCATATAAATTATTTTGTGGAAAGTTCCTTTTGCCCACAGGTCCGCTAATGCAAAAGGTCCCAAAATAACGAAAGTAAAAACAGTAATGGATAATCCGTCCAAATCTTGCAAAAATTCTTTAACCACATTCACATTGGTGGCATACATAAGAGTAGCTAATAATATGGCGGAAATGTAAATGCTGTTTACCGAAAACTCGGCGGTACCTTTCGCCAGCAAAAGACCTACTGTTCCTATTGTGCCGATAAGCAGTCCTATTACTTTCTGAATGTTAAATTTATGTTTAAAGAAGATAACCGCTATCAAAAAAGCATATATCGGTGTTATGGAATTTAGAATGCCTGCAAGAGCACTGTCAATGTATTGTTGGGCGTAAGTAAACAAGTACATTGGAATGGCATTACCTATAAAAGCAACTTCAAGCAGTGGAAGCAAATATTTTTTTTTGAATTTTTTGTAACGGAAAAAGAAAACCGGCAAAACCGTTAAAAAAGCAATAAAAATACGCAGTGACGATACTTCAAACATATCAAAGCTTCGCAGGGCTTTTTTTATCAGGATAAAAGATGCACCCCATATAAATGAAAGCAGGAATAATAAAATCCATTGGTTTGTCCTTTTGTTTAAATCAAACATAAAAAAGTACCTCTGCGTTTTGTTGCAAAGGTACTTTAAAAAAGTTCAGGTTGTTCAGCCTATTATCTTGTTTTAGGTATAAAAGTTACTGAAAGTTCTATTGCACCTTTACCGTTTGTGTAATATGCCAAATCGGAAATGTTGTAGTCGTAACTCAACATAAAGGATAAATTTTTGTACTTGGTGCCCAGCATTATTATTAAGGCGTCATCCATTCTGAAATATGTACCAAGATACAAATCCACTTTATCGTTTATGCTGTATGAGCCTCGGAATCCCGGTGTTATTTCCATTACATTTTCCTGCATCATCCACAATGCTCCGGGTACAATGAGGAGTTGGTCGTTTACTTGTATGTCACTGCCCAGTATGGATTGAAATCTCATAGGCCACCTTCTCGGGTTATCGCCTGCAAAGTTTATTTTGGGCATCGTTGCGTGATAGATTGAGAAGCTTATGTAAGGGCGGAACATTTTGCCGTTGTTTAGGAATTTATAATAAATTCCTAAATTTGCCTCGGGAGCATAAACGGTTCTTCTGTCCAATGTTTCCCCGTTAGGTACATCACTGTCAAAGTTATCTACAACCCATTGATTGTCAAACACCAGCTCGTCAGGATTCAGACTTATTGATACAAAACCAAGTTGAACTCCACCTGATAAAAAGTGTTTTTCGTTTGGTGTTGTGATTTGGTACGCACCGGACAATACAAATTTAAATACATTCAAAGCCCTCGAAGCGTCGTCACTTACAATATAGCCTCCAAAGCCCATTCTGTCGTTATACGGCATATCAAAACTCAATAGGCTTGTCAGGTATTTACCCGACAGGTTACCCCATTGGCTTCTTGATTGGGCTGTTACGCGGTAGTTGTCTTTTATCATACCTGTTGCCGCAGGGTTATAATACACGCTACCGTTATAAAATTGCGAAAAGTGAATGTCTTGGGCTTTTACTCCAGAAATCGCAATGATGATGAATAATATTAATAATGCTTTTATTTTCATAATGTTATGTTTTATCTGATTAATGTTACATTACCTGTTTTTTTGTATTTTTTACCGTCTATTGTTTCGGCGTCTATTGTCCATACATAGCTGCCTACCGGTTGTGGTACACCTTTGTAAGTTCCGTCCCAACCTTCACCAACGGTTTTTGTTTCGAAGATTTTCACACCCCAACGGTTAAATATTGCAAAATCAACTGTTTTGAATGGTCCTCCACGCGGATAGAATACATCGTTCTTTCCGTCACCGTTAGGTGAGAATGCGTTAGGTAGCTTCGGTGGTAAAATTTCTGCTTCAGGTTCGATATAGAAGTTGTTGTATGCTGTATCCATACAATTATATTCGTTAGATACGATTAGCATAACATTTATTTGTCCCGATTGCTGATAAGTGTGTTGCGGATTAGGAATGTTAGATGTGGTGTTGTCGCCGAAGTCCCACAACCAGCTTGTTGCACCTGATGACATATCCGTAAAGTTGATAGGTACATTAACTTTCATTTCTTCAGCTTGATAGTCAAATGCAGCAGAAGGTACGGGATAGACTTCCACTTGTTTGGTTACCGTATCGGTACAACCTGAGTTTGTGGTTACAGAGAGTGAAACATCATAATTTCCGCTTTGGTTGTACAAGTGAGACGGATTTTCATAATTTGAAGAAGCACCGTCTCCGAATTGCCAATTATATGTGGCTTGGTCGCCGAATGTATTCGTTAGGTTAGTAAACGGTATACTGTCGTACAAACATTTGTTGTCAAACCTAAAGTCGGCAGTAATGTCATAAGTTGTTACTTCGTGTGTAACCGTATCCAGACAGTTCGGTGATGTTCCGGCAACAAGGGTTACATTGTGAGTACCCAGTACACTGTAAGTATGTATTGGATTTTGTTGTGTTGAAGTGCCGCCGTCATCAAAGTTCCAGTACCAAGTATTTATTTGGTTTACTGTAGCTGTACTTTGGTCTGTAAATGTTACGGTGTTGTTTGAACAATTGTAAACATATGAGAAATCAGCTTCAGGTAGCGGATAAACCGTAACCGGTTGTATTGTTTGATTTGAACAACCTGCATTTGATGTAACAATCAATGTTACATTGTAGTTTGATGCCATATCGTAGAGATGTTGCGGATTTTGGTAATATGATGTGTCGCCGTCACCGAACACCCAAGTCCATCCTGTTATGTTGCCTTGAGATACCGTAGATTGGTCTGTAAATGTTACGGAATCTTTATAACAATTTGAAACATAACTAAATGATGCTTCCGGTAACGGATATACGGTTACAGGTTTGGTAACACTGTATGAACAACCTAATGATGAAGCAACGGTAAGGCTTACATTGTATATTCCTGTCGAATCAAAAATCATTTGAACAGGATTACCTTGTAAGGTATTGGTTTCACCCTCGATTTGCCAAGTGTATCCGCTGATGTTTCCAGTAACTACCTGCGAATTATCGGAAAGAGTAACCACATTTCCTTCGCAAGCCAATGTGTTGGTAAAGTCTGGAATTACAGGTACTACGAAGAATATTTTTGTGGTATCGCTTACTTCACTGCAAGCACCTGAATTTCTGGATGACAAGATAAGTGTTACTTGTCCGTTTACGCTGTCTGCCGAGCTTGGCAAATAATAATTGTTCAAAACGGTATCTGACGGGTAGAATGTGCCGGAACCAAGTGTAGTCCATACTATTCCGTTTGTATTTTGGGCACTTCCGCCGAGAGCTACCGTATCTGCACCCAGACAAGCCTCTATGTTTTGACCTGCATCTACTACGGGCGGTTCGATAAATGTCGCTTTTACCGTGTCTTTACCCGGTTGGCAACCTCCTCCGTTATCTGCAGTTAATACAAATGTTACATAGCCGTTTGTCCTGTCATCATCAGTAATGTAATAATTAGCTTGTAATTGGGTAGAATCGTCAAATGTGCCGGTTCCGTCCAAAGTTTGCCAATATCCTGTTGTAGCACCACCCGAAACAAAACCGTTTAATTGAATTGCCGCATCATTTTTACATACATCAAAGTCTTCTCCTGCATTTGCAAAAGTTTGTCCTGTGAAGACTAAAGTAACCGTGTCGGATACGGATAAACAGTTTCCTTCATTTGTGGATGTTAGTACCAATGTAACTTGTCCGTTTGTAGTGTCATTGCTGCCAAAAATGTATTCGGCGTTAAGGTCTGTTGCATCAGGGTTGAAAGAACCGTCGCCGAGTGTTGACCAAATACCTGTTGTTGCTCCGCCTGTTACACTTCCGTTTAGTTGAGTAGAGCTGGCAGTGGAGCAGACTGTTTGGTCAAGCCCAGCATTTACATTGGGGGCAGGAGTTATGGTAAGGTGTAATGTATCCGAAACAGGAGCACAATTTCCGTTTCCTACGGTTGTTAAAATAATATCAACGCCTCCTTGCGCAATATCATAATTAGCGGGATGATATGTTGTATTCAAACTATTCGGGTCGTCAAATGTTCCTGCACCTGTTGTTGTCCACTGGCCTCCTGTGGCAACGGTAACAGAACCGTGAAGCGGTAAGTCACAATTGTTGGCACAAAGTGATGTGTCGTTACCTGCATCTGCGGTCGGAGCAGGAGTAAAG
>JALWKH010000102.1:0-4300 GCA_026996635.1 Bacteroidales bacterium
TTCCCGTACGTGCTTGGTTACGGTAACTCCTTGTGCAATCATCTTGTCACCACCCCAACCCCTGAATTCGGATTGTTTATCTACTTTTTTTATCTGTTCAACAAGCAAAGCCCCGTGCAAATCTCCCGAAGGCTCGCCCGCCACAATGTAATACTTCATTGAAAAATAATTTAAGGCAAAGCTAATAAAACTTAAAACAAAACACCTATAATAATAAATAATCACAGGCAAACTAATACCTTACATAAATCCTATTATTTACCACCAAAGTATCGCTTCCTACCGTTTTATACACATCTTTATCCTTTTCACGGACAATTATGCTGTTCAAATAAATATTTCCTTGCTCGTAATACTCATAATAATTATTACGCAATATAAAAAAGTCGCTTTTATTTTCGGGCACAAAGGTAAAAGTAACCAGATTCCAATTACCGCAAATTATACCTGTCTGTGTAGGATAAATATTCTTCTTCCAAACAATTTTTCTTTTCACCGGTGAATATTCTGATAAAACCATTTGTACAAATGTTGTATTAAAATCAACATTGTAATACCAAAAACTCAACTCGTATTTCTTGCCCGGCATCATATCTTTTGCAGGCAATATCAGTATTTTGTCTTTAGAACTTATTGGCTTGACATAACTTTTTTTGGAGATAAATTTCATACTGTCCGTAAAATTCTTACCTTTTGCTTCATAGAAGAATGAACCCGGTGAAACTAACCACCCGCCGACTTTTACCAACGAATCTTTTTGTGCATAAAAACGGTTGAAAATATTTTCCGTATTTAAAAGGGTATCAACAGGATAGTATTCATATAAATCATAATTATTCCCTTCATACAAAAGTTCGCATCTTTGGGTCAAAAATTTTTGCTGCAACGAATCAATTTTTCGAAAATGTGAATACACAACCAAAAGCGGTTTATTTTTCGGCAAATAATCTAAAATGGATTTATGGCAACCGTCAGGAGAAAACAATTGTCTCCACATTTTACCCGGAGTTACCGCAGGTCTGGACAATATTGCATCTGCAAGCGGTAATTTGAGATACCTGTTAACCAAATACCCAAACAAATCTGTTTTATCATCGGAAGGATAACCGTAAGGATTGGTGTATTTTACATAATAAGGCAAAACTATTGCTGCGGAATACTTATCTGCATCAATTTTTGCCAAACCCTTAAAAGGCAGCGGTACATTTGCAAATTCAAGGATATTTTTGTTTTTTACCCGCTTTGATTCATAAAAGTGATAACCTGTTGCTTCAATGCTAAAAATTATACCTGCTACTATAACGACAACATTCCTTAACCACTCTTTTTTTAATGCTTTGTCTAACCACCAAAAAGCATAAACTCCCGCCACATAATAAAACACCCAAGCAAACCTTCCGATTCCAGTAAACTGTTTGAAAGAAGGAACCACATCCAATAAAAAACTCAAATTGTATTTGAACGGTATTCCGAATGAATACAACAACACCAACGCCGATGCGATCAAGTAAAGCCAAATCTTCTTAAAGTTTTCAAACTTTGAAATTCGCTTGAAATAAAAAATCAATGCAAGCAATGCCACATCAGTGACCAACCCGATATAATTGCCAACCCTTCCCCACGAAAGTTCAGGAACATCAAAATTATAAAAAAAGTAAAAAAGCGGTTTGAAAGGTCCGAAAAGCGGCACAAAAACAAAAAACGGGTGTGAAGCATATTCAGCAGTATATTCAAAATCTATTCTGTCTCCGGGATAAATATCATTCAATTTTACAACCGCATAAAAAATAATAACAGGCAATATAACTTGAAGCGAAAAATATTTTGCCAACTCAACGGCTTTAAGTTCCCTATCCTTTGAAATTAACAGCACAAAATAAACGGCAGTGTAAAACAAAACCAATGACATCCCGTCATAACCGTGTGTGGCAAACCAGAAAAATACATTGAAAGCAATTACCAACGACCAAAGAAGTTTTCGCTTCGACTTGAAAAAAATCTCTAATAACAACCACCCCAACGGAATTACCAAAGTGTAAGACAAAGCCAAGTGTCCGTGTTCCCATAACAACACTTGCGATGACAAAACGGTTACCGAAAAAGCACCGAAAACCGCCGTTACAACCGATACTCCAAAATTCCTAAACAGGAAAAACAAAATGAAAGCCGTTAAAGGCAGAGACCACACAAGCAAAATGTTCAAAAAAGCAACCGTATTATCTTTCAGGGAAGGAAAAACCGATGAAACAGCCTTGTAACAAGTGGCAATAAACGGATGAATATCAGTAAACATTAACGATTCGCCCCACGGATAATAATTTGCGTCATATTTGGTATAAGTTGAATCAACATTTATATGATACCAAAAGTTTGTATAATTCTTAATTCCGTCACCTTTTACCGACACCATATATTCCGACGGCGAAAACATAAATTCACCGTAAAACTTGCTGACAAACCCTGCCACTGCAGCAAAAGCAATAAATGCAAACAATATTTCTTTCAGCCTTTTTTTCATATCAATACGGACATAACGGTTGCGGTATGCTGTCTGTATAAAAACCTACCCGCAATTTCTCTACGGAAAACCTGCTATTGTCTTTATTCCAAAAATAAAAGTGTCCTTCGTATCCCGGCAAAGGCACAAAATCCGAAGGATAAAAAACAAACTCAACCCGTTGCCAAGTTCCCGTATCGGTTAAGCATTTTTGCAATTCATACATCCTCCAATAAACAGATTTACCCATATGCTTAACTTCAAAAACTAGCGGTACGGTAATATCGTAATCGTGCGGATTTATCGACGCTACAACCCTCACCGCCTTAATATCTTTTCCTGCCAATGCAGTATCTGAAAAATCTACCTTGAAATTACAAGCTTGGAATTCCACACCGGGTTTGTAGGTCAACTCTCCGTAATAACGTTCCTTTACCCATACGGGTTTTACTTGGCTTTGATGTTCTTCATAAATCTTATAATTGTTCACAAACACAAACAAGGCAAAAAGACCTATTATTATTGCCACAAGATTTTTAGTTATGTCGTTTAATTTAAACCTCATAACAAGCCGAGTACTTTATCCCTGACTTCTGCGGGAAAAATTATGTAATGCTTTTCCGCTGACTTTGAAAACATATTTATGTTCAGAATTTCGGTTGCTTTGGACAATGGAACAACCTTACCGCCTGTCAATATTTTTATTTCGCTGTCTTCCGAAGTGGCTTTGGGCAGTACAATTTTTCCGTTGATGAAATAATATTCCACTTCGTTTTCTTCCAAGCCGAGTTCTTTTGCAATCAATCTTTCTATCTGCTTCAGGCTGTAAAAATCGTAAGCCGTATCGTTGAAAGCAATTTTGAATAACCGCCTGTCCAACAGCCTTGCAGCAAGATCCGACAAAATTTTGTCTTCCGAAAAAGCCCAAACTTTTATGGCACTCATTATATCGTAATCGTCCAGAAGCGTAAAGGCATGCAACACCGTCATTTCGGTACCGTTTACCTTAATCTTTTTGTCAAAATCATCAATCGTAACATCATTGTAAATAAAAAATTCCAGTGCAGGCGTTGCAAAAATCTTTTTGCCTTGCATCGCCAAGTATTTGGCACGCTTGAGCACTTTTATAAGCATCTGTTCCGCAATGGTTACCGTTTTGTGCAAGTAAACTTGCCAATACATCAATTCCCGTGCAATCAGGAAGTTTTCTACCGAATGCAAGCCTTTGCTTTCCACAACAAGGTAATTGTCGTGAACATTTAACATTTTAATAATCCGTTCCGTGCCGATAACACCTTCGGACACTCCCGTAAAAAAGCTGTCTCGCTTAAGATAATCCAGCCTGTCCACATCCAAATTGCTCGAAATAAGGTCGTGCAAAAATCTTTTTGGGTATTGCCCCTTGAACAATTTTATGGAGGTATCAAGGTTCATCGAATCGTTAAGATTCTTCATAATAGCAAGGGAAATATCCTCGTGGGAAACATTCACAATAGAATGCTCCAATGCGTGCGAAAACGGTCCGTGACCTATGTCGTGAAGCAAAATGGCTTGTTTTGCGGCAAGTTCTTCTTCACCGGTTATTTCCACACCTTTTGACCTCAACACATTTATAGCCAGCCCCATAAGGTGGGTAGCACCGAGTGTGTGATGAAAACGGGTGTGTAATGCTCCCGGATACACAAAATAAGTAAGCCCCAATTGCTTAATCCGTTTCAAGCGTTGAAAATAAGGGTGGTCAATTATGCCGAGAAGTCTTTCCTCAAGCACATTTATAAATCCGAAAACAGGGTCGTTCAATAT
>JALWKH010000102.1:4310-6678 GCA_026996635.1 Bacteroidales bacterium
GGCGTAAGTCCCGCTTGCTTTCCCAATTCAATCATAAGGTTGTATGCTTCCTCGTAATTGTTGTGGATTTTTCCGTCCAATATGGCGTCTTTTATTGCCGTTTTTATGTCGCCAATAATTTTTGAAGGTTTTATGCCGAAAGTTTCCATAATAATTTCGCCGGAAATCGGCGGTTGGAAGTTCCTGATGCGGTCTTTTTCTTCAACTTCAACAAGTTTTTGCCTCACCTTCTTAAAATTGGCAAGATAACGCTTTACTTTTTCGTCATTGCGGGAAGTTATATCCGCTTCGGCAAGTGTCATCAAATCATCAATATCGTCTCCCGCTTCAAAGAGCAACCGCCTGACAGCCGAATCGGTAACCGTATCTTCCACCAACGAGATAGGTCTCATATGCAGGCGGACAAGTTTTTGCACATATTTCATTTTTTCGTTCAGCGGCAGTTTGAGCTTTTTAAAAATCTCCGGCACCATCTTTGCCCCGATGATTTCGTGACCGTAAAATGTCCAACCGTGTTCGGGGTCAAACCTTTTTGCTTTCGGCTTGCCTATGTCGTGCAAAAGTGCCGCCCAACGCAACCACAAATTATCCGTCCTTAGGGAAATATTATCAAGCACTTTTACACTGTGATAAAAATTGTCTTTGTGCGAAATACCGTTTATAACCTCCACACCATGCATTCTGTAAAGTTCGGGGAAAATCAACTCCAGCAAGCCTGTTTTAAGAAGCAAGATGAAGCCTTTTGAAGGCTTGGGAGACATAATAATTTTGTTGAGTTCGTCCATTATCCTTTCTTTCGAGACAATTTTTATCCGGTCACGATATTTTTTTATAGCCTCGTAAGTTTCGGGATAAATGGTAAAATCAAGTTGTGCGGCAAATCTTATCGCCCTCATCATTCTGAGCGGGTCGTCGTCAAAAGTCTTGTTCGGGTCGAGCGGAGTGCGGATTATCTTGTTTTTCAAGTCTTCAAGTCCGTTAAAAGGGTCTATGAGTTCTCCGAAGTTTTCTTTTTTCAAACTAATGGCAAGCGCGTTGATGGTAAAATCCCTGCGGTATTGATCGTCTTCCAAAGTGCCTTCTTCCACTATCGGCTTGCGGGAATTACGCATATACGATTCTTTTCTGGCACCCACAAATTCTATTTGCTTGTCTTTGTAATGAAACATTGCCGTGCCGAAATTCTTAAACACCACAAGGTTTCTGGCCTCGTTCAACCTTTTTGCCACTTCCCTTGCGGTTTCCACACCTTTGCCAAGCACAACAATATCAATGTCTTTGCTTTTTTTGTGCAAAAGTTTATCCCTTACATATCCGCCGATAGCATAACCTTCTATGCCCAATTCGTCAAGAATACCAGATATCTTATGCAAAACTTCTTCTTCTACTTCCAAAACCATATTCTTGATCATTTTAACGGGGAATTTTCTTCTTTTGCCATATGATTATAAATCATTTTGTCCATCCAAGCCGGGAAAAATTTGTTCAGCAGCACGGTAAGTTTCCCTTGTGATGTAAGGATAACGGTTCTTTTGCGTTTCCTTATGCCTTTTACAAGGTGTTTTGCCACTTCTTCGGCACTCATCAATTTTTGTTCGTTGAGCGGTGTTTCTCCTTGTGTGGATCCGTCAGCCACCAAAGCGGTTTTTCTTATGTTGGAAGCCGTAAACCCGGGAGCAATTATCATTACATGCAAGCCGTCTTTTAATGTTTCTATTCGCAAAGTGTTCAAAAAGCCGTGCATTGCAAACTTGGATGAACTGTATCCCGTGCGGGCGGGCAACCCTACAAATCCGGCAATGGACGAAACGCCAACAACACTGCCTTTTGCCTCAAGCAGATACGGCAATGCGTATTTTGTGCAATAAACCGTTCCCCAAAAGTTTACATCCATCAATTTTTTTATCACATCAAGCGTCAAATCTTTGAACAATGCCCGCATCGATATTCCGGCATTGTTTATCAAAATATCGATTTTGCCGAATTTTTCCACAGTCTTGTCTATCAAGTTTTTGCAATCCTCTTCTTTGGCAACATCTGTTTTTACCGCCAACGCTTCCACACCTTTCTCGCTTAATTCCCGTGCCACTTCGTTTATTTTTTCTTCATTCCTCGCCGCCAATATAACCTTGGCACCGAGAGATGCAAACTCCCTTGCAGTTGCCAACCCGATACCCGATGAAGCACCTGTTATTATTACAACTTTATTTTTCATTTGTTTGGTTTTTAATTCATTTTGTTTTGTCACAATTCATAAGATTATGAAACATTAAATAACCTGAAACGAAAAGATTCCGAAACAATAAGATTCCGAAACAAGTTCGGAATGACTTCTTCAAAATAACGTTTTCAGGTTGACCCTTTGGAA
>JALWKH010000103.1 GCA_026996635.1 Bacteroidales bacterium
CTAGAAATTTATAGAGTAATACTGCCTAAAGCGGAGGCTAATGCAATTAGAATTAAAATAGCAAATACTGACAATATCCCTATAACTAATCCTGCTATTGCGAAAAATTTACCCTTCTTATCATTATCGAAAACAGTTCGCAAAAAACCGACCAAACTAACCAAAGATCCCACAATACCTAAAATGAGTGTAAGATAAACAGAAATAAAAACAGAAGGCAGTGCAATAAAACTTAAAATAAATCCCAATATCGCCATTGTGCTGTAACCTTGTTTATCCGGTTTCGGTTTTACCGAAGTTTTAACTTTACGGTAAATTTTATTTTGTTTTTCCTCCTTTTTAAGCGTGATTGTCTTTTTTTGTTTTGGCACATTTACAATAATCTTCCCGGTTTTCTTTTCGGCAACAGGAATAAAGTTTTCATCGGCTGATGCTTGTATGTTCAACAAATCATTTTCAGTTAAATCCGACTGCTTTTCATTTTTATCATTCACGGACAAATCTGCATAATTGTCAGTCTTACCGTAAATATCCTTATTGTGCAAAGTTTTATTGTGGCGTGAAGGTACATTTACAAAATAGCCTTTGGTATATTTTCTCTTTTGGAACATTCTGCTTGATACCACTTTGTCGGATGTTGAGCAAGAAAACAAAAGCACAACCATCACCGGCAAAAAAACTATTACTCTAAAAAATCCGTATGCGTGTCTTTTTATTTTCATTTTTCAGAAATTAAAAAACCAATTCACCCCTTAAAAATTGTTTGAACTTAATAATTTGTTCTTTAGTGCCGAGAACAAAAAGTTTGTCTGAATCTTTTACTCTCAAATCGGGAGTAGGGTTGAAAATATAAGAACCTTCTTTTGTTTTTATGCCTATTATGTTTATACCTAATTCCCTCCTCACATCCAGTTCACCGATAGTTTTGGACAAATTACAAGACTCGATATTATCACAAGGTATTTCCGTAAGACTTATTTCGTTGCCGGACTGCAAAATAATGTATTCCAAAAACTCAATGGTATCCGGCTGCGTTACCAATTTAGCCATTCTTTGTCCACCTATTTTGTCCGGCATTATCACTTTATCGGCTCCTGCTCGAAGTAATTTCACAGGCGAATGCTCGTCGGAAGCACGTGTAATTATCTTAATATCAGGATTATATTCACGGGCAGTAAGAATAATGTAGATATTATCGGCATCTATCGGCAAGGTGGTAATAATAGCTTTGGCTTTTTTTATGCCTGCCTGCAATAACACTTCTTCTTGTGTAGCATCACCAACAATGTAAACATAATCGGGATAATGTTCTGCGATAAATTGTGCCACATTTTCTTTTTGTTCTACAATTATAAACTTTTTACCCTCCTCGGCAAGCGTGAGAGCGGCTTCTTTACCGTTACGACCGAAACCGCAAACTATTACGTGGTCTTCCATTTTTTTTATCATACGTTTAAGTTTATTTTCTTTGAAATAATTGGCAAAAATTCCTTCTACAGCATAAATTGCAATATTTGAAACGGCATATGCAAAAATACCCAAGCTCGAGATTATCAAGAAAATGGTAAAAATCTTACCGCTGTCAGTTAATTCGTGTACCTCTCTATACCCAACCGTTGCAACGGTAATTATTGTCATATAAAGAGCATCGAGAAAAGAATACTCCTCAATGTACATATAGCCAAACACCCCAATCACTACCACCAAAAACATCAATACAATGGCACTGGTCAAATGGTGGCTATGATGTATATTTTGTTTGCTCGAAGGATTCATCATTTTGCAACAGGTTTTAGGATATTATTCCCGATAAGGCAGTTTAAACAGCGGTGTTTATCGCAATATTCCCGTTTCAAAGATAATAAACCTTGAGAAAACAAAGCCGATTTAACGGGGAAATTCAACTTTTCGAACTCCCGCACAACTGAATTTTCTTCAGCATCAATCAAATCTAGCCAAGTTAGAGCCTTATCTTTAAGGGCATCATTGCCGTTAATATCGCCGTAAGCAAACAAAACCGGCACCACAACATTTATCAACAATGTATCAATAAACCCTTTGCCTGTATGCTTCTTCCTTTTTGACGACTCTTTGCCAAGGGTATAATGCGTGTCCCAATAGCCCGAGACCTCAACTTCGAACAATTGCCTAACCGTAAAAATATTTTCGGCAGCAATGATTTTTGAGAAAAGGAAAGATGACTTGTGTACAAGTTTTGCAAATTGGGCTATACGCACAGTAGGGAAATTTGCGGGGCGCATCCTCATAAACCGCCAGTTGATTTGCTTTGCTTCCAAACCGTATTTTTTTGACAAAAATTGCCACTCCCGCATCAATTCCGCTACATAACCATCGGCAATTTCAGTTAAAAAGCCGGCCACACCAAACAGCAATGCTTCCAATTGCAACAAGTTATTTTTGTGCTTGGCTAGAATTTTCAGCGGTAAAGACTTTGCCAGAAATTCAAAATTGTCGGAATTGTGCGGTGCACCGAAATAGCGGGCTGTAATTATATAAAAAGTCTCGTTCCAATCCTGCCCCGTAAACTCGTATAACGACCTGACATATTCCGATTTGCCTTCCAACCTTTCCACTACCACTCTGTTTATCATATGTGATTTTACAAAAGAATGGACATTTGCCGCATAATCTTTGCAAGCAATAAAGCCCTCGTCGTTTTTCAATTCATTGTATTTAACAATCAAATCTTTATTTACGGGCAGCACAACTGTTTTCAGGTTGTAATCAGGGTATTTATCTTTATCAATATCATATTCGGCGACCACGTGCAGAATCACATTTTTATAGGCTTTGTCAGTATGGTGTCCATGCTTGTACCAGTCGGATGCTTTTTTATGAATTTCTACATTACCTGCCCAAACATAACTGCCCGTTTTAATTCTTGCAGCAAAAAAATCAGGACCTGCATTGCTGTTTTGCAACCCAACCGAAACAACCTCAACTTTTTCTCCGTCAACGGTTTTCAAGTTCTCACGGTCAAACAGCCCGAACTTCCAAGCATATTGCAATATGTCTTCACCAAATTCCATAGCTAATCCTTAATGAGCCTCCAACCAATTGCTGCCGACACCAATATCGACCTTCAATGGCACGGCAAGTTTTGCGGCACTTTCCATTTTTTCTCTAATCAGGTCTTTTACAAATCCGAGTTCGTAAGAAGGCACATCAAAGCACAATTCGTCGTGTACCTGAAGAATCATTTTTGTTTTAAGGCGTTGCTTCTTCATTTCTTCATAAATGGAAATCATTGCCTTCTTGATAATATCGGCAGCTGTTCCCTGTATTGGCATATTTATGGCATTGCGTTCGGCATAACCACGGACAATGTGGTTGCGGGAATTTATGTCCGGCAGATATTTTTTCCTGCCGAATAAAGTTTCAACATACCCTTTTTCGCGGGCTTCGGCAATCACCCGTTCCATATACTTTTTCACTCCGGGAAAACTTTCAAAGTAGCCGTCAATCAGTTGCTTGGCTTCTTTGCGGGAAATTTCCAGCCTCTCTGCCAACCCGAATGCAGAAATACCGTAAATGATGCCGAAGTTCGCAACCTTGGCTTTCTTCCTCATATCCGGTGTAACTTCACTAACAGGCACTTTGTATATTTTTGCCGCCGTAGCTGCGTGAATGTCTTCATTGTTTACGAAAGCCTGTATCATATGATCATCGCCGCTGAAGTGTGCCATTATCCTCAACTCAATTTGCGAGTAATCGGCAGACACAAAAAGGTTATCCTCGTGTTCCGGCACAAAGGCTTTTCTAATCAGCTTACCAATATCATCGCGCACCGGTATATTTTGCAAATTCGGATTTGTGGAGCTTAACCTACCTGTATTTGCCACCGTTTGATTGTAATTGGTATGGATTTTTCCCGTTGCGGGATTTATAAGCTGCGGCAGTGCATCCACATAAGTGTTCAGTAGTTTGGTTAATGTTCTGTATTCCAATATATATTTTACAATCGGGTGTTTGTCTTTCAGTTTGGAAAGGGTTTCTTCACTTGTAGAGTATTGTTTGGTTTTTGTAAGTTTAGGCTTGTCGGTTATTTTCAGCTTTTCAAAAAGCACCTTGCCAAGTTGTTGGGTAGAAGAAATATTAAACTCTTCACCGGCTAATTCATAAATCTTGTTTTCTATGTCAAAAATTATAGTTTTTATTTGGCTGCTAATACCTTCCAATGTTTTAACATCTACCTTTACACCGTTCTCTTCCATATGCACCAACACATCAATAAGCGGTATTTCTATGGTTTCATAAAGTCGGGTTAAACCTTTTTCTTCCAACTCTTTCTCCAAAACCTGCTTCAGTTGAAAAGTTACATCGGCATCTTCCGCCGCATAATCTTTGATAATATGAACAGGGACGGAGTCAACGGACTTCTGCTTTTTGCCTTTCTTGCCAATAAGTGATTCAAGGCTAACGGGTTTGTATTTCAGGTAAATCTCGGAAAGGTAATCCATATTATGCCTCAAATCCGGGTCAATAAGATAATGTGCGATTATTGTATCAAAATAAGGCGGCTTAACTTCTATGCCAATGTGCGAAAGAATGTGCTTGTCATACTTTAGGTTGTGGGCAATTTTAACTTTTGACGGGTCGGCAAATACTTCTTTAAAGTTGTCGGTAAAATATTTTACCAAATCGGCATTTCTGTTCAGTGGTAAATAATAGCCTTCGTGTGCTGCTGTGGAAAAAGAAACGCCTATGGGAGTAGCTGTTATCGGGTCTGTAGAAGATGCTTCAGTGTCAAATGCAAATTCCTTGGCGGTTTTAAGTTTTTCCAGCAATTCGTCCAAATGTGCGGTAGTTGTTATCAATGAATAACGGTGTGGAACGGTGTCAATGGTTTTGAATGATTCTTCATTACCGGCTGAGTCTTGGGTGTCTCCTTGTATTTCGTCATCTGCAAAAAGTCCTTGAGAAACATTTTGTGGCGAAATTTTATTCAGCAATGTCCTGAACTCCATCTCTTTAAACAATGCCACAAGTTTATCTTTGTCATACTTTTTTGCTCGGAATTTTTCCAAATCAAAGTCCAAATCAATATCCGTAACAATAGTTGCCAATTTCTTGGACAAAAAAACATCGTCTTTGCTGTCAATCAGTTTTTGGCGGTAGCGTTTATCCACCTTGTCGATGTTGGCATAAATATTCTCAACGGTTTCAAACTCCTGAAGTAACTTTATAGCAGATTTTTCGCCTATGCCTTTAGCTCCGGGAATATTATCCGACGAATCTCCCACAAGTGCCAGATAATCAATAAACTGCAACGGATATTTTAGCCCGTATTTCTTTACTGCGGTGTCGGCATCAAGCTTTTCATATCCTGCCGACCTCGTTCGCGGACGGAACATATAAATATGGTCTTCCAAAAGCTGGACATAATCTTTATCGGTAGTAACCATATACACATCCGTTTCGTCCGACTTGTACTTTTTAGCCAAAGACCCGATTATATCGTCAGCCTCATAAGGTTCAATCTGCAAAAACTCTATATTGAAAGCTTCGAGCAATTGCTTAACATAAGGAATGGATTTTTTAATATCCTCTGGAGCACTCGGCCGGTTTGCTTTGTATTCGGGATAAATTTCAGCCCTGAAAGACGGTTTGTCGCCGTCCAATGCAGCAATTATATAATCGGGATGCTCGGTGTTAACAATATCCAAAAGCGTATTTGCAAAACCGAAAACCACCGAAGTATTAAAACCTTTGGAATTTATTCTGGGATTCTTGATAAATGCATAATACGACCTGAAAATTATAGTGTACGCATCAATCAAAAAAAATCGTTTGGTCATATTTAATGTTTTAAAATGCGCTAATAATCAAATTAATGTCTTTGTAATCAACTCCAAAATATTCCGCAATAGAACGGTTGGTGAGTATTCCACGGAAAAAATATGTACCTGTTCGCAGTGTAGTATTCAGTTTAAGAGCCGTTTCCAATTGTGAAGCAGTGGCAAGCTCCAACAAAAGATCTTCCAGCAAATTACTAATAGCATACGACGAAGTACGTGCAAACCTCGATGCAATGTTAGGCACACCGTAATGAATGACACCGTGTTCCACAAAAGTAGGTTTATCTAGTGAAGTTATCTTTGAAGTTTCCAAGATGCCACCTTTGTCTATACTCACATCAATTATTACAGCACCTTTTTTCATACTGCGAATCAGGTCGCGGGTAATTATTATCTCGGGTCTGCCCTCATCAACCCATTTGGCTGCAATTACCACATCGGCTTTTTTTACCGCATTTTCCAGCACACGAGGTTGTAGGACGGAAGTATAAATATTTTGGCACAGTTTCCTCTTCAGACTGCGGAGTTTGTAAATGGAATTATCAAACACCTTGACAGATGCACCGAGTGCCAATGCAGCCCGGGCAGCATTTTCGCCTACGGTTCCCGCACCGATAATAACCACTTCGGTAGGATTAACTCCCGTAATGCCACCCAACAACTTGCCCATACCGCCCGCAGTAGTGCTAAGCAATTCGGACGCAATAAGTATCGAAGCATTTCCCGCTATCTCACTCATCGCACGAACAAACGGAAAATAATCATCATCATCTCGTATATATTCAAATCCTATAGC
>JALWKH010000104.1 GCA_026996635.1 Bacteroidales bacterium
ATCTTTTGTCAGTTCCATATATGTGTAAACGGCAAATTAGTAAATAGTAAAACTTTTTTCAATTAAAACATCTATTTTATTATTACTCCTGATAATTAACCAATTACCACATTATCCCATTAGCAAATTTAATAATTACTCCGTTTTTATCCTTATCCCACTGCTGTTTGACATAAATTCAGGCGAATACAAACTTTGCACAATGGAAATTCCGCCGCTGAAATCACCTTTGTATTTCACATAAGCCTCATATTCAAGAAATAATGTTCCTTTGGGTATATGTCTGAAATAGAAATCAGTGCGTTCGTCAAACACTTCTCTGTAAAAATATGCTCGCCTGTAGCTGCCGTATGAACTTTTAGTGCCCACAGGCTCAAATCCTGAAGGACGGTAATCCCTTACTGCCACAAATTCGTAATCCCTATCTGCCGTTACAACTAACCTTATTTTAATCTTATCTCCCGGCTGCAGTTTGCCGTTTTCAACTTTTGTGTAAAATTTCTTACCGTTTTCCTCCGTTTCTTTATAAATCTCGCGGCGTATCTTCAACTTTTTGCCGGCACTGCCAATCTTATCAAAGTTTTCGAAGTATTGCCAATAAACCGCACCCCAACCGATATTTTTATCATCTTGCTTGGTTACTTCTATCTTGCCGAAATCACTCTTTATCTCACCGACATCAAACCTTACTTTGTAATAGCCCGTTCCCGGCTCAATGCTGCCATTCTTTTCTGCAATAGCTGTTACATCAACATCTCCCACCTTCACTTGCAACGGTGCGGTAACATTCAAATCAAACTTATCCTTATCGCTCAATAGCAATTGCACAGCCTCAATAGTGGTTGCATTTGACTCCCACATATTGGTTTGCTTATGCTTGATGAGCCAAATTTTCATTTGATTCAGGTATTCCTTTTCGACACCGGCATCTGTAAAGAACCGCAAAATAGCAGTATGCCCCAGCACTCCGGCATTGTAAAAATATCCGAAACTGCTGTTTCCTTGCCAATACCTGCCTAGTTCATCGCTGTATTTGGCTACATCTTTTATAGAAGCAATAATTTTCTTAACAACATCCTGCTGTTTGTTTTCCAATACAAAATATTCACCCATCAAAGCCCTTTCGTAAATGCTGTGCTTACTCCAAAACTTAACCGCTTGCGATTCAAAATACTTTGCCGCTTCGGCATCTTTTTGAGCATAATCACTCCAATAAGCTCTTATCAGCAAATATTTCTCGTATGTATAACTCAAATGGTCGTTCTTTTCATAATCCTTATCATATTTTTTTATGTTTTCCAATTGTTTGGCAATTTCCTTTTCAATATACTTCAAACCGCTTTTTACAGCTTTAATCTCCGGCATAGTCAATGTGTATCCGTAATATTTCCTCAACTTTCCGTACATTTCCACCAATTCCAGCGTAGAATAAAGTCCGCCGTAAGAAGCATCTTTATACCACTTCCACGCTCCGTTGTTGTCTTGCAACTTCAACAGTTTCTTCATATACAAATCTTTCTTGTAAGAAACCGTGTTTGCGTCAAAGAGCAAGCCCAAGCTGCGTTTTTGTTCCGTTTCGCTTGCGGCATCGGCTACCCAAGGCGTATTTTCCAACACAAAATCTTTCAACTCCTTGTTTTTATCCAATGCGGACAAAAAAGCATTCTTTGATTTCAGTTTTTTCCACTTTTCAAAAACTTTTTTAATGCCCGGGTTGTTTTTTATTATGTAATCGCCCGATACAGTAGCAAAATAAGCGGCTTTTACTTCGTCCAAAAACCTGTAATCACCTTTATACAAATACGGTATAGCTTGCACGGCAAACCACAACGGATTGGAAGTTACCTCTACGGTATATGCAAGATTTTTTACGGTAGCGGATTTTGAATATTTGTTAAACTCTTTGAATGTCAGCGTCTTTTTACCTTTTTTGTTTATGTAAAACGGCAATGTTTGTGTAACAAGTTTCCTGTTGGTCAATACTGGAATAAAGTCTTTTTCGGCATCGGTAAAATTATTTGTGCCGGCTTTTGCCACATATTGCAACAACGATGCTCCTTCGGGTACTGTTACTTCAAAATAGGCGGTCTTTATTTCGCCTGCACCCACACTAACCTCTTTTTCAAACAATGCAATTTGCTTTTCTGTAATACCATCCAGTATTTTCAACTCAACCTTTGCGGTTTGTGTTTTATCCGTAAGATTTGAAACACCGACAGGTAAAACGATTTTGTCGCCCTCACGCAAAAAGCGTGGCATATCCGTAACAACCATTAGCGGCTTATTGCTTATAACATCTTTTTCCACAATATCTGTTTTCCAATCAGGTGTGTAAGCCAACGACCTGAAATGCCAAGTAGTAAGGGCATCCGGCACTACAAAAGAAAATTCAGCTTTGCCGTTTTTATCAAAGGACAATCCCGCAAAGAAAAAAGCGGTAGGAGTAAAATTTTGCCTTACAATATCATTTTTATCAGGTTTTGATTCGGAAAATCCGCTTAAACCTCTTTCTGCATCATTATTCACAGGCGACTCCTCAAGTTCTCTCTCTGCGGCCATTGTGATGCCTTTACCTCTCGCTTTAGGACTTGGTGCCATATCCCGTGCAATGTATGGTTTTGTGTAATAGCCGTAAAATCCATAGCTTTCTCCCTCAATTTTTCCTTGCGAAGGAGTAAATCTGGAATCATAATAGCTGTGATATCTGCTCAAATATGCTGTTCTGCCCCCAAGCCTACCACTTGTAAAATTCCCGACATAATAACCAGGATCATAGCACCCTATATTATCATTCCACGCATTGTAGCCGAAATTTTCAAGCGATTTATCGGTCATTGCCGCAATAAAAAATCCGCCGGCAGGCTTGTTTTTATCATCTACAAGCGACAAAATCACTTTTTCTTTCTTTCCCGGCTGCGTTTTGTCAGTCAAGTGTTCAATTTTTAATTTAACCGAAGGTTCGTATTTTGGGAAGCTGTAAGTGTTGGAGTAAAACTCCCCGTTAAAAACCGTGTAAACATAAACCGAATAATTGTATTCAATTTTTTCAGGAACGGTCAGCGTTGTTATTTTTTGCTTGCCGTCAAGTATGCCGTCATAATTTGCCACCAACTTATCACCGTCAAAAGCAAGTATGTGGTAATGCTGTTTTTTTGCACCACTACCAACCAAGATTTTTACTTGTTCGCCACCTTTCAAACCACCTTTAATGTGGCTGACATCAAAAGTATAAAACGGCTTTTCGCTCAAAGACTCAACCCCGGTCGTTTCTGTCAGGAATACAGTTTCTTTTGCCGAAATTTCTTGTCCGTTGTAATTGGATATCACTTCTACCATATATTTGCCGGGCTGCAGGTTTCCAGGCAGATGAACGGAAGTTTTATTCGTAGTGGTTTCCCAAACAAGCTTGCCCGGTTTTGATTTCTCATCAGCATATTTGTAATACGGCAACTTGGCATACCAATCCTTTTTGCTGTAAATTACCGTGTCGCAGTCATAACACTTATCCTTAACAAAAGGCACTTCGTGCATATCCAACTTATACACTTTTACGGTAAAATCAGGATAGACTTTTGCACCCGTTACCGAATTTACATTGATAAACACACTGTCTCCGGCACTTTTGGTTAATATTTCCGCAGAGTTTAGAGACAAATAAAACGGCTTGTCAGCTATTTGGTAATTTCTTGCTGTTTCCCGTGTTTCGCCCGATGGAAGAATGATTTTAACTTTTACTTCGTAATCAGTTACGCCGTTTGGGCTTTTGTAATCCGCCGGGAAGTTAAAAGTAAAATCACCGTTGCTCTTTGCAGTTGTTGTTCCTTGTGCCACAGGATATTTTACTGCACGACGGCTGAAAAACGAAAACTTGATAAATGAATCTTCTTGGCGGTAAACTTTCCACTCAACTTTTGCACCCGTTACAGGCATACCGGAATATGTGGATATTTTTCCTTTTACTGTTACTGTATCACCCGTTACATAAGGTTTGTCAAGAGTATTCAAATCAATTTTGTATTTAGGCAATTTGTATGCTTCTACATTTATTTCCTTGCTGCCTCTTCCCGCCGCTAAATAATATGCACCGGGAGTAGCATCATCAGGCAAAGGTATTTCTCCCGAAACAAGCCCGTTTTCTCCCGTTACTACTTCTTTTTGCCAAATCGTCCTGCCGAAATTATTACGCAATACAAGTTTTATTTTATTGTTTGGCACAATGCTTTTCTTTCTGTTTTTGCCTTGCACACTTACCACTGCATACTTAATCACCTCACCCGGCTTGTAAGTGTATCTGTCGGTATATATAAAGTCTTTTTCAACACTTCTTCTGCCGCCGTATGAACTGTAACCCATTGGCATTCTGTAAACGGCAGTGTCTTTTTTGTAAGAAATCACCAAATAATTTGAACCGTATTCGGGAACACCGTTCAAATCTATACGGCTGCCTTTGCCGAGATTCTTTTCTTTATTTCCCTTGTAACTCTTGGATATTACATTTACTTGTGCTTTAGGCAAAATCCTTCCGTCAGCCAAATCGGTTACACTCATTACCCTATTGTCGTCACCTGTTTCGTAATAAGCGTACCCCAAAGAAGTTACTTGTATAGCCAAAAAGTCGGGATTCCCTGCACCCTCAACTTTAACAAAATAAAAACCTTTAGGCAACGGCTTGCGAATAATCTCTACCGTGTGTTCCCTGTAATCATTAAAAGCGGGTAAAGTAATATTTTCTACCCTCACCACATTTTTTTCGCCAAGTTTATCAACCAACTTCGAAATGCTGCGGTAAAAATGATTCACATCCAAAAACATCTTGCTGCTAACCTTGTAATACTTAAGAGTAAAACCCGGCAGGTTTTTGTACCTTACCGTAATCAAAAAATGCTTATCAGGCAGTACGGCGTCTTCTGCATTCACGGATAATGAAACGGCTTCGGTTATGTTCTTGTATAAATGCTTGATATTGCCTGCAAAAAAATGTTTGGGATATTTTTCCAAATAAAGTTTGCACAACTTTGCAGCCTTAACTTTGTAGAAGCGATATTTGTGTGTGGCGGTATCCCTTTTTGAATAAGGCGTACTGTCGTAAACTTTTGCCAAATAATAGGCAAACACCACCGCACATTCTTTGTTCTCAAATTTTTTCAAATCGTATTCCAGCGTTTTCATAAACTTTTCCGTTGCATCATCGCCGGAATAAAAGCCTCCGAGAAAACTCAACCTGTCATATTCAATTTGTGCAAATCTGTTGCAATCCTTATCTTTTTGAGCAAGCAATAAATTCTTGGCATACATTGCTTTAACGAGTTGCGGGAAATTCAATGAAGTTACTTTTAAGTCAACCGACCCGGTGAATTTGTCGTAAGGCTTAAGAACGCTTGCATCAAAACCGCCCTGCGTAGTAAAATAAGGTGCGTATTTGCCCGATAGAAAAGTATTGCTAATTTTTTCCGTTATCTTCGGCACAAAAACATCTGCCAAAGTTTTGTAAACATCTTGCGTAACACCCGACACGACCTCTTTGTAGTCACTGATTTTCAGCTTATTCAATTCATCAAGCGAACCGTAAATAAACTTTGAGTGAACGAAAACCGAATCGGCAAACCTCCTTATGCTCCAAAAACGCATCTCTTCGGCAGGTGTATCATACTGCCAAACCGCAGGTTTATACTCCGAAAAAGCACTTGCATAAACTTCCGCGAGATAGAAATGCAGAAAGTACGAAACAGGCTTTGTTGCAGTCTTAAGTTCCGCCTCATAAAACCGTGCAAGGCTGTCATTGGGATTGTCAAACCAACGGGACACTTTCCGTTTATAACCGTAAGCCTTTATCAAATCAACGGTAAGACCTTGCTTTTTGCTTATTTCAATTATTTTGTCAAGGATTTTTGAAGCCTTTACGGGTTTGGCACTCTGCAAGTTGTAGTCAACTTTTTGCCATAGTTCCTTAATACTTTCTGGCTTGTCAAACGACATTGCGGTAAAAATTCCCAAAAGAACCAAAAGGGATAGAAGTCTGTTTCTCATACCATAAATCTTTTTTACAAAGGTAAGTCAAAATAAAAATCGTGCCAAAGAGAGAAGTTAAAGCCAAAAGTATTGCTGTAAATATTTTAACACCGCCTTAAAAGACGGTGCTAAGCATTACGGCAACACTACTGCACGAATCTTTCGTACAGGGTATATCTATTGCGATTCAATCGCATATATTTATTACCACACGATACAATCGTGCGGTAACACGGTTTGTTTCGAACCAAGTCATTCTGAACAATGTCATTCCGAACAACGTCATTCCGAAGACGTCATTCTGAACTTGTTTCAGAATCTTATTGTTTCGGTATCTCTTTGGTTTCAGAATCTCTACATTTCGGGAGAGGATTAAGAAATGGGTGATATATGATTAAACGGGCTTTAGCCTTAGTTTTTCTTTTGTTCTTTGTCATTCGATACAAAGAACCAAAAATCTAGGTCAAAATGATGCTTCTACCCGCTCTGTCAAAACATGGCGACTACGGGAAAAGCGGAAAACGAAAAATCGCACAAGCCAACGCCGATTGCCATATTTTCCGTTTAAAATCCGC
>JALWKH010000105.1 GCA_026996635.1 Bacteroidales bacterium
GTATGACACCGAAATAGAATTTACAATTAAATCTGAACCGGGAAAAGGAACTGAAGCAAAAATTATCATATAAACTAACTGATATGCTGAATTGTATAATTGTAGAAGACGAAATAAAAGATGCACTTTTGATAAAAAAACTGTGCGAAAAGCATTTGCCTGCCATTGAAATAAAGGGTGTTGCATCAACTCTTGATGAGGCTGAAGAATTGTTTTTGGAAGTTAAGCCCGACCTTATATTTTTGGATGTGGAGTTGGGCGATGATTTGGGTTTTTATTTGCTGGACAGGTTGATGAAATACGGCATCAATTTTTCCGTGATTTTCACTACTGCTTACGATAAATATGCAGTAAAAGCAATTAAATATTCGGCACTGGATTATTTGCTTAAGCCCGTGAAACTTGAAGACTTGCGGCAAGCCGTGGAAAGACTGCACGGATTGAAAAATCGTGAGCTGATGGTAAAAAGGCTTGAACTTTTTGTGAAAAATTTGAGCATTACTGATGAGGCACATAAGAGGGTAGCGGTGCCGGTTACAGACGGCTACGATTTGATAAACATAAACGAGATAGTTTATATAACGGCTGACGGGTCGTATTCCGTTTTGAATCTGTATAACAGACCGGAGTTGAGAACAACCAAAAACCTGAAATATTTTGAAGAATTACTACCGACGGAGATGTTTATCCGCATTCACCACAAATATATGGTAAACAAAAACTATGTAACAAGTGTGAAAAAGATTGATTATGCTTGGTTTGTGATTTTGAACGACGGCACACAACTTGAAATATCGCAAAGAAGGCAAAAGGCTGTGTTGGACAGCTTTAAAAATGGCGGGTAGTTAACAGTGTTTATTGGTGAAAAATCTTGACTACTTTTTTACCGGTTTACAAGTATTCCATCCAACTTCTACGCTGTTCGTATTTAACATCTTGAAGCATAGATGCTTTTACACGCAATGTAAAATTGTAGCTTTGATATGCCCCGAAAGGTATTATTCTCAAACTCATTTCCCAGCAGTGTAAGTCCCTGTAAATCATAAATGAAGGATATGTAACCTTTTTGTTAATCAAGTCGTAGCCGAATGTAAAATCAACACGCCATTTGTCTGTGGGTTTCAAGTTTCCAGTAAGTCTGATTGTTTGGGTTCTTGTTTCTGTAAGGTACGGTTTACTGTACATATACACATAGCTGATACTCATATTCCACTTTATGTCGCTGTATGCGTAACCGTCTGTATTTTTGTTGTTTTGTTTTTTCTTATCTTTTTTCTTAAAGGTTTTGTCATTCAAATTAAAATTGATGGCTGCTCTACCGTTTGTAAATCTGCCTATACTGTTTTCGTTCCACAGCAATTCATTGATTAGTTTGCCGTTTTCATCGAGTTTGTAAGGATTGATAGAACCGGAAAAAGACAAGTCAAACATTCCTATCAGGCGGGTGCGTGCGTTTATGTTTATGTTAGACCAATTCATACTGTCCACGGCAAGATTATAATTTGAAGCGATACTTAAACTTTGAAGGAGGGGAATTTTTTTGTAGGTCTCGGAGGTGTCGGAACCTTCCCTTACCTTCATTTCCACATTGTTGTTTAATGAGAAATTTATGGCACCGTATTTTCCCGTAGGTGGCGTTCCGAAAATTGCATCTCCGAAAATGGAATACAAAGCCCCTGTTGTATCACCCGGAACAGGTTCGTAAAAGCCGTATTTTGATTCTGAAAAGTCAGGGCGGTATTTATATCCGACTTGTGGTGTCATCATATGGCGGATAGCCTTAATTTTCGGGTTTTTCTTTTTTGATTTGAAGGTGAAAAATCCGTATATTTTTGTATTTACCGGAATGCTTATGTCGTAGTCGTAGCCTCTAACAAAACCCGAAACGGTATCGGTTACTATTGTGCTGTCGATAAGTGATTTGTGTATTGAACGGAAATACCATCTTTCCGTCCATCTTGCCGAAGGAGACAAATTGAAGTATTTGAAAAGTTTAGTGTTCCAGTTAATTGGTATTGTGTGTTTTATCCCGTTGCGGTAATTGTTCAGGTATGTAGCTTTATACAGGTCACTTTCTTTTACTTTTATGGTGTTTCGCATATTTGAAGACCAAGACACGCTTATTTTTTCGTAAGAGTGGTGTTTACCGCCTTTTTTGTTTTTGAACGGATAAATCCGTCTCATATTGAATGCAATTTCGGGTATGCTTAAATTTATGGTGCTGTCGATCATATTTTGTGAATGACGTAAGTTTACCGACATACTGAAAGGGGTATTGGAAAACCGTTTTGTAAAAGCAACATTAGACTGTACTGTGCTACGGAGGCGTTGGTTAAAGTTTACACCGCTGTATTTGCCGTAAGATGATGAACCGAAATTTACATTTGCTTTAAAAGACATTGTGGGATTTGCTTTGTTGTCCTGATTGTGCGCCCACCTTATCCAGTAAGTGTTTATGTTTTGATAATCAGGCAAATCGGGTTCGGAAATTATTACCTTGGAGTAGTCAAGCTTTAATAATCCGTTGAATTTATATCTTACTTTGTAATTGCTTTTGAGGTGTGCTCCCCACGAACCGAGGGAGTAAATATCTGCAGTAAGCAAAAGGTCGGAATAATCGTTTATTGCAAAATAATATCCCCAGTTTTTCAAGAAAAAACCACGGTTTCTTTCTTCGCCGTATTCGGGCAAAACTACGCCGGAGGAGTGCCCTTTTTTGTTCGGGAAATATCCGAACGGAATAAAAATAGGTAAAGGAACATCTTCCAAAACAATATATGCCGGACCGGAAACAATTTTGTCGTTAGGAATAACTTTGGCTTTGGTGAGTTCAATATAATAATGCGGGTGCTCGTGGTCACAAGTTGTAAACTTGCCGTGTGTGAGGCAAACAATATTTCCTGGTAGCCGCTTGGTTTTTTCGCTTATAAGGTATCCTTCACCTTCTTGCGTGCGGACATTTTTCACTAACCCTTTTTTTGTTTTAAAGTTGTAGCGTATTTCATCGGCATCAAATTCGTCGTTTTCGTCTTTAAAGTGAGGCTTGCCTATTGCATTTCCCAACGAGTCGTAAAGTGGACGTGCAAGTATTTCTTTTTTACCGAAATCAAACTCCATATATTCGGCACTTACTTCAATATTTTTGTATTTGACATTGGCATTGCCCACCATAATCATTTTGTTGTTCTTTAGGTCAATCACAGTGGAGTCTGCAGCCTTGCTGAATACCGGAGCGTCAATCTTATTGTCCGTTTTTTTATTTTTTTTCAATAAAGTAGTATCTTTTGCGTTTGAATTTACGGTGTCGGTCTTATCCGAAGTCGTTTGAGCCGAAATAAAAAGCGGAAGTAGCAGCAAAAACAAAAAATGAGTAGTATATTTAAGCGGTTTTTTCAAGATTATGAGTATTTTTGCACTATTATTGTAAGTAAGAAAACCGAACGCCAAAACTAACTATTTTTTTAATATGAAACCAAAAAACACATTACTCATACTTGGTCTTTCTCTAATGTTTGTATTATTGTCTTTTGGCAGTTCGGCACAGGAAGATATTTATGCGGTAAAAACTGTTGTGATTGACCCCGGACACGGCGGTAAAGATCCGGGAGCAATGTCAAAATACGGTAAGGAAAAAGATATTGTACTTGGAATTGCAAAATATTTGAAAAAGTTTATCAACGACAGCTTACCCGATGTGAAAGTTATTCTTACCAGAGACAAAGATGTATTTGTTGAATTGTACAGAAGAGGTGAGATAGCTAATCAAAACAAAGCCGATTTGTTTATTTCCATACACATAAATTCAAATCCCAGTACAAAGCCTTACGGAACGGAAACTTATGTTATGGGGCTTCACAAAACAAAGCAAAATCTGGAAGTCGCAAAGAAAGAAAACCAGGTTATCCTGAAAGAAATTGATTACAAAAAGAAGTATGACGGTTTTGACCCTAATTCACCCGAGGCAAGTATAATTTTTACATTGTTTCAAAATGCTTATCTGGACCAAAGTCTGAAAATTGCCAGTCTGGTTCAAAAGAATTTTAAAAATACTGCACGCAGGTTAGACCGTGGAGTAAAACAAGCGGGTTTTCTTGTTCTTTGGAAGACTGCAATGCCGAGTATACTTATAGAAGCGGGTTTTATAAGCAATCCTACTGAGGCAAAATATATTACTACAAAGAAAGGTCAAAAAGAATTGGCTTATGCTATTTTCAAGGCATTTAAAGAGTACAAGGAGGAAATGGAAGCGGAAGGGAGGAAAGCAAAAGGATTGGAAACACCAACGGAAAAACCGCCTGTATTGTACAAAATTCAGTTTTTGACAACAAGTAAATCTGTAGATTATGATTCGCCGGAGTTTAAGGGTTTGGATAAATCATTGATTACTACCGAAAAGGTAAAAAACGGAATGTATAAATATTATTACGGATTGGCAACTACATATAGCGAAATTTCCGCTTTGAGGAAAGACATAAAGAAAAATTTTAAAGATGCATTTATTGTAGCATTTGACAGTTCGGGGAATAGAATTTCATTAAGGGAAGCAAAAAAAATCGAAAAAAAATCTAATAAAAAGTGAAAAAGAAAACATATATACTAATAGGAATTTTATTTACGGTGGCTGTAGTTTTGTTTGTGTGGGGCATAAATTACTTGAAGGGAATTGATATTTTTTCTACCGACCAGGTGTTTTATGTAGAATACAAAAATGTAAGCGGTTTAAAGGTTTCTAATGAAGTGACAATAAACGGCTTTCCTGTAGGACAAGTCAGGGATATTACACTGAAGCCTGATTATAGTGGAGTAGTGGTAAAGTTTTCGGTGGCGGGAGATTATAAAATACCCGATTCGTCTATTGCACAGATTTACAGCCAAGACATTATGGGCACTAAAGCAATTAAAATAATCTATTCAAATTCAACGCATTATCTGACAACAGGAGATACTCTTTACGGAATGATTGAAAAGGATTTGAAAGATCAGGTAAATGCAGAAATAATGCCGCTGAAAAAGAAAGCTGAAGATTTGATAGCATCGTTTGATTCGGCTGCAACAATAGTACAAAATATTTTTAATGAAAAGACAAGGCGAAACCTTAAAATATCTTTTGAAAGTCTGAAAAATACAATTGTAAGTTTGGAAAAAACAACGTTTACTTTTGATACATTGCTGTCGGGACAAAAGAGCAAGATTGTGGTATTTATGGATAATTTGTTGTCCATTTCGCAAAATCTTAAAGACAACAATGATAAAATTAATGCTATTATAAACAACTTGAATCAAGTTTCCGATAGCTTGGCAAAAGCAAACTTTGTTAAGACTATTGAAGAAACCAATCAAACACTTACCGCTGTCAATACCATTATGGATAAAATTAACCGGGGTGAAGGAACGGTGGGACAATTGGTTAATAACGACACTTTGTATTATAAATTGGAAAAATCTGCCAACGATTTGGATTTGCTTATGAAAGACATAAAAGAAAATCCGAAAAGATATCTTCACTTTTCTATCTTTGATTTCGGAAAAACAGTGGTGGTAAAAGAGGGTAAACAAAGGAAAAAGAATAAGAAACAAAATTAGCGATGAGGGCAAGGATTTTTATTGTATTATTAGTTGTTTTTATTGTAAATGCTTGTAATCAAGGCGATAAGCAGTCGAGTGAAAAAAGTGCACAAAAGCACGAAATTGTTAGGGAGGTGTTGGAAACCTATCCTGACGGTAAATTGAAAAAAGAACGATATACCGATAAAGTAACACACGAATACAAGGAAATAATATATTACAACAACGGACAAAAATATCTCGAAGGCAGTTTTACTCCGAATCATAAGCGTACGGGCGAATGGATTTCATATTTCGAAGATGGAAGAATTAAGAGCAGGACTACGTTTAAAGACGGTAAAACGGACGGTAAAATAGAAGTTTACAGAAAAAACGGTACTTTGTTTTACGAAGGATATTATAAACAAGGCTTAAAAGAAGGGATTTGGCATATTTATAATGATTCGGGCAAACTTGGTGCAGAGGTAAAGTATGCTTTGGATACGATTGTTTACCAAAAAAGATTTTTTAAGCCTTGAAAAACAGGTTGCTGAAAATATTTATTTTTCTTCTGATTCCCGCATTGTCTTTTTCTCAGGATGCTGTTGATTTGCAGCATTGCGAACAAGTTACCAAAAAAAAAGCCATTAAACTTTATCAAAAAGCACTGGATGATTTAAGAACGGGCAATATTCGGCAAGCCCGTGACAGATTAAATGAAGCAAAAAAGATTGAACCGTCTTTTGCTGAGGTGTATTTCCAACTGGGATTACTTAAATGGGACAAAGCCGTAAGGGCATCGGGAGACTACCGCCAAGCGGCAAATGCAGAAAGGTATTTTATTTCCGCAAAAAAGAATTTTGAAAAAGTTCTTAAATACTGTCCTTCAACTGAGGATTTTATGGCTTTTTATTATTTGGGGAAGTTTCATTACAAGAGGAAAAATTACACAAAAGCCTTGCAGTACTTTGAAATTTTTGTTCAAAACAGCAGAAACAACGGAGATGAAAAAAAAGAGGCAAAAGT
>JALWKH010000106.1 GCA_026996635.1 Bacteroidales bacterium
AATGATAATTATTGTGGTTCAACAAAACCTAAATATGCTATTAATAGGGTTATAAAACAAATGCTCGAAAAAGATATTATTGTTAAATATACTACTGATTATTCGACTTTTTTATCTCTTACAAAAATAGGCCGCCATAAATTACGCCAAATAAAATTATCAGCACAAAATAATTTAATGCCTATTGGTTGGGATGGGTACTGGAGAATTGTTATTATTGATATTCCTGATAAAAAGAAGTTGTTTAAGGTATGTGACGGAAAACTGTTTCAAGGTAAGGTTTTTCTTACTAACTTTTATGTGTCTGATGATGAAAAACAATTGAATACAGCCTATTTTTCTTTAGAAAAAGGTTATGATTTTTATTTTAAATTGTATGAAGAGGGTAGAGTTAAAGACAGTTTATATGTTGGAAGGCGTGATAGTGTGTATGGGATAGATTTGTATAAAAATACAGGAGTTGCTTTGGTTCAGCGTGGAGATGATTTTTACTTTAAAGTATATAAGTTCAAATAAAAATGAAAAAGTTATTTTTCATAGGGTTGTTATTATTGGTGATTTTTCAGATTTCTTGTAACGATATAGCAAAATCAAATAAAGACGAAACAAATAACAACAATATAAGTTCAGAAAAAGTATTTAGGCATTTTTACGGTGAAAAAATCGGTGCACTTGATTCTCTTATTAATTTTGCCAATTTAAAACCAGATACTTCATTTTCATTTGTTACTATTATTTTCGATAGAGTATTTTGTAATCCATGTAAAGCAGAAGCGTCTGCTTTTTTGAATGAACTTTTTCCTAAAATAAATGGGTTGCCACGTGATAATGTTTTGATATTAACAGAGGAGTTTAGACATAAAGAAATACCATTGTTTAAAAAAGAAGACTATCCTTTGAATAATTGGGATACATTGCATTTAGAAATGTCAAACCGATGGAACAGTTATTTAAAGAAAAAATTTAATTTAGAGGGAAGTTCTATGTTAGTTTTTAACACAAAAGGTAAAGTTGTTTTTACGAAACAATTTGTTGAATATTTTGATGATGTTGACAGCGTGGCTAGTATTATAAAAGCCAAAAATCCTTAAAACTTTTTCCAACCAACTTCAAAAAAACATGCCCCGTAAGCATTCCTACTACTATGCCGAGTATTGCACCGCCCGTAACATCGGAAGGGTAGTGCACGCCGAGATAAACACGGCTGTATGCTACAAGTGCCGCCCAAAGAAACATCAGCAGCCACCACCTTTTTTTCATCAGTACAAAAACGAATGCGGCTATTCCGAAACTGTTGGCAGAATGCGAAGAAACAAATCCGTACATACCGCCGCAATGGTTTTTTACCAAGTGAACGATATTTTGCAATTGCAGGTTGTGGCAAGGGCGGTATCGGGCAACTGTTTCTTTTATAAAAACGGAAATTTGGTCGGTAAGCAAAACAGTTAGAGCGATAAAAAGAAGCAATACAAGCCAATTGCTTTTGTACTTTTTTATGAGAAAGTAAAGTAAAACGGCATAGAAAGGTACCCAGAAAAATTTGTAACTGACAAGCCACATTATATTGTCCCACAGCGGTGTGTGGTGTGAGTTGATGAAAAGGAAGAGGTTGCGGTCTATTTTTTCAAGTTGTTCAATCATAGTCGTTTAGCGTTTGCCACAAGAGGCTTTTCAGCTTGTTGATGCCTAGCCGGGTGTACGACGAAACAAAAACATAAGGTATGCCTTCGGGCAGGGTGGTTTTTATTTCTTCTATCATTTCATCATCCGCCAAATCGGATTTTGTTACGGCTATTATCCGCCTTTTGAAAAGCAATTCGGGGTTATATTTTTTCAGTTCGTTCAGCAAAATGCCGTAATATTTGCTAATGTCGAGTGTGTCAGCCGGAATTGTAAACAGGAGGACGGAGTTTCGTTCTATGTGTCTGAGGAAGCGGAGTCCCAATCCTTTTCCTTCGCTTGCGTGTTCTATTATGCCGGGAATATCTGCCATTATGAAGCTTTCGAAGTCGGATATTTTTACAATGCCGAGGTTCGGCTCCAGAGTCGTAAACGGATAATTTGCAATTTTCGGTTTTGCAGAAGACATTACCGACAGGAGAGTGGATTTGCCGGCATTCGGGAAGCCAACAAGCCCTACATCTGCCAGCACTTTGAGCTCAAAAATAAACCAACCTTCTTTTTCTTCGCCGCCGGGTTCGGCGTAGCGTGGAGTTTGGTTGGTTGCCGATTTGAAGTGTGTATTGCCCCTGCCGCCGCGACCGCCTTTAAGCAAAATTTCTTCTTGTCCGTCTTCTGTTATTTCGAAAAGCACATTGCCTTCTTCGTCTTTTACCACAGTGCCGAGCGGAACTTCAATAACAACATCCTCGCCGTTTGCACCTGTACGGTTATTGCTGCCGCCGGGCTGTCCGTGTCCCGCAAAGTGATGACGGCTGTATTTGAGATGTATCAATGTCCACATTTGCTTGTTGCCGCGAACAATTATGTCGCCGCCTTTTCCGCCGTCGCCACCGTCAGGTCCGCCTTTGGGCACATATTTATACCGTGCCAGGTGTGCCGAACCGCTTCCGCCACGTCCGGATCTGCAAAAAATCTTTGCGTAATCTACAAAATTTGATTCTGCCACTTCTCTTCTCCTAATTTTTAGCAAAGTTAATGCTTAAATCCGATTTGCGGCAAAGTTGCATCATGCAAAAATCAGAGTCTTACCGCGTTTCCTGTTGTATTCGTTAAGAATTTCACGGATTTTACGTGCATCTTTCTTTTTGAGGCAGTAGGCACTTACATTTCCGCCAATTGCTTTTATAAACAAATCTGCACCGAAAAGGTGTTCGTCGATAGTAATACTTCTGATAAAGCGGAATGCAATATATTGTGAATCAACGCCAATCAAAAACCAATTCCGTTGTTTTACCGTTATGCTACCTTCCACATCATTTACTTCTATTATCCATGGATTAAGTATGTTGAAGATTTTTCCGTTGAAAATGAGTGCCCAAATGCTTGATTTTGCGGTGAACATTAAAAGATTGTTTTATGCAAAGTTAAAAAAAATTGCCGTAAAATTCTAATGAGTGGTGGCAGTATAAAAATTGTATTTTTGCAACAAAGACAAGTTTATGAACAAAGATGAGGCGAAATTTATAGGTAAGTTGAGGAAAAAAGTCGGACGCACCATAAATAAAAACAGTTTGATAAAAGGTGGAGATAAGGTTTTGGTTGGGCTGTCGGGAGGCAAAGATTCGCTTATGCTTGTTGATGTTTTGGCGGAGAGGTTAAAGGTTTTGCCCGTGAAGTACGAAATTTTTGCTGTTCATGTGCATTTAGAGGGTGTCAAGTATTTTTCGGATATTGATTATTTGCGGAAGTTTTGTGAGGACAGGGGAGTGAAGTTTATTTATCATAAAGAGGCTATAGATTTTTCGGGCGGGAATAAAAATCCTTGTTTTTATTGTTCGTTCAACAGGCGACGGATTTTGTTTGAGTATATGAAAAAAACGGGTTGCAATAAGTTGGCTCTCGGGCATAATATGGATGATGCTGTTGAGACTTTTTTCATGAATATGATGTTTCGCAGCCGTATGAGTTCGCTGCCTTATTCGTTGAGTATGTTTGGAGGAGAGTTTGAGATTATCAGGCCGCTGTTGGAAATCAGGGAAGATGATGCCGCAAGGTATGCAAGAATTTTGAACTTCAAGGAACAGGAACGCCGCTGTCCGCACGAAGATAAAAGCAATCGCTACAAGGTAAAAAGTCTTATAGCCGAAGGTGAAAAACTGTATCCGGGTTTTGTAGAAAAAGTTTTTTATTCTATGCACAGGGTTGACGGTGAGTATTTGCCGTTTTTACCAAAGGAAATATAAATCCAACTTTTAAGCCGGGGAAATAAATTTAATAATAAACCATTGGTTTTAGTTTTCACTTTTATATTGTTCTTTGTCATTCGATACAAAGAACCAAAAATATCAGTCAAGTACAAAAAACGCTACTGCACGAATCTTTTGTACAGGTTTTTTGCAATTCAATCGTAAATTTTCATGACCACACGATAAAATCGTGCGGTAACAGTGGTAACGGTGATGTTTTTTAATTTTTTGTTGTTTTCTTAATGAAGATATACATTACGGCAAAAGAAATCGAACTTATTACGGTAAGGATTATTGCTTCCGTATAAAAGCCGAAAATCAATTTTCCGATTGCAAATAGCAAAGTATAAGCACCTGCTACGGCAGTAATCCAGTTTATCAGGTTATATTTAATGGTGGAAGCGGGTAGTGATTGGTCTGCTTTTTTATAAACCGGCAGCCATTTGCCTTCGGGTTTTACTTGATCAATGAATTTTTCAAGCACTTGGAACTTATCAGGTGATGTTGCAAGCATTACGGCAATCCAGGTCAAAGTGGTAAGTCCCACTGTAAAGAAATAACTTTGCGGAAACTCGTAAAGCAAAATGAATTTTGCCAAAAAATAATATACGAAAGGCGAAAAAGTTGCTGCTATTTCCGACCAAATATTTATCCGCCACCAATACCACCGTAAAATCAGAACCAAACCTAACCCTGCCCCTGATTCAAGCAGAAATTTCCATACTTCCGAAATTGATGTAACAAATGTGGTGGCATAAGCACCGAGTATCATTATTACAACAGTAACATAGCGGCTGATGGCTACTTGCCGTTTGCTGTCTTTGGGTTTGAAAACGGGAATTATAAAGTCATTTACAATGTAACTTGCACCCCAATTCAGGTGTGTGGAAATGGTACTTAAATATGCGGCGAATATTGATGTTATGAGCAAACCTTTTACTCCAACCGGCAGAAAGTCTTTTATTGTCATAATGTAGCCTAGCCTTTTTTCGCCATCGGGCAAATCAGGGTAGAGGACTATTGTAGCTAATCCTACCAAAATCCAAGGCCAAGGACGTACTATGTAATGAAAAATTTGAAAGAAAAGTGTGGCGAGAAAAGAATCTTTTTCGCTTTTGGTGCTCATCATCCGTTGTGCAATATAACCGCCGCCACCGGGTTCCGCTCCCGGATACCAACTTGCCCACCATTGCAAGCCCAAATATGCCAAGACCGCACCTATGCTTATTGTCATTGTGGTTGCTACGCCGGACGTATTGCCGAAAGAAGGCAAGAAGTTTGTGGCACCTTGAGGCAACTTATCCAAAAGCCCCGATATGCCTCCTATTTGCGTAGAATCAATTACAAAAACGGCAAGTACAATTGCTCCCGTTATGGCAATAACAAATTGTATTGCATCGGTTACGGCTACGCCCATCAATCCCGACAGAGAGGAATAAAATGCGGCAACTGCCATTGCACCAATTACATACCAAAAAATCTCTTTGGAATCAATGCCGAAAAACACTTGCAAAATGGTAATGAGTGCCAAGTTCACCCAGGCGAGGATCAGCGTGTTTACAAACAGGCCGAGGTAAAGGGCTTTGAATAGCCTTAAAAACCTTGCAGGTTTGGAGTCGCCGTATCTCAACTTGATAAATTCTATCTCGGTGAGTATTCCTGCCCTTCGCCACAACCTTGCAAAAAAGAATGTGGTAAGCATACCGCCTATGAGGAAGTTCCACCAAAGCCAGTTGCCCGATATGCCGTTTTTATTTACGAGTTCGGTAACGGCGAGCGGTGTATCAGCAGCAAAAGTGGTAGCTACCATTGACAAGCCTGCAATATACCAAGGCAGCGACCTTCCGCCGAGGAAAAATCCACTGATGCTTTTTGAGGCTTTTTGTCTGTAATACAAGCCGATAGCCAACGAGATGATGAAAAATAAAGCTATAACCAAATAATCGACGGTGGCAAGGCTGTTCATCTTATTGTTTCTTTGTCAGAGAGTTAAAATATTCGGTTAATTCTTTTATTTCTTTGGTATTTAGTCCCGACAGGCTTAACGGCGGATATTTTGCAAGTCCGTTTTGAGTATTAACGAATAAAATTAAATCCTGATGAAACGATGATTTCTTCAGTTTGTATTTTACCAAAGAATTTTTAGGAATTCTGATTTTTCTTTTACCGGAATTTAAGATGAATGAGTTAAAATACTTTATTATCAAAAACTTACCGTCATCTTCAAATGATATGTACAAGTATTTTTTTATTTGCAAGTAAACATTAATAACCAAATAAACTGCAACTATAAGAATTATGTAATTCCAAGTTTGAGCATTTTTTTCCGTTGCCAGCAGATAAATAATTCCGCCTGCCATTATCAAGAATAAAATTATTTGGAACAGTCTGATTGACTTTAGAAATTTTTCGTTTGAGATTTTCATACCGGTTTTTTTATTACCGCAAAAATAAGTAAAATAAATTTTAACATTACTTTTATCTCCTTTAAGTCGGGTTGATTTGGCAGTAATGATTTTTATTAGTAGATTTGTAAAAAAGTAATTTGATATGAAACACACAACAGCACTTATTTATGCCATTGCAATAATAATTGCCGCATATTTTCTCGGGACTTCTTATGTAAACAGAAGCAAGCCGCAAGGAACGCTTACCGTCAAAGGTTTGGGAGAGGTGAATTTTA
>JALWKH010000107.1 GCA_026996635.1 Bacteroidales bacterium
GTCAATGCCCCATTCCTTAACGGGAAATTCAAACTTGCCTTTTTTATTCGGCTTTGAGTTTCGCAAAATATCAAACGCTTCGGTATATGTTATCCTGGCAAACTCTACATCTGTTACACTGTTCAGCTTTTCAATCAAATCTTGCGAGCGTTCTTCTTTCTTTTTGTTTTTTTCTTCGTCGGCGAGTCTTTTCCTCAAAAATTCCAATTCATCGGGGAAGTTATCAAGAACATATTTTACCAGATATTTAAGCATTTCTTCCGCCAAATCCATATCATCGTTGATGTCGTAAAATGCCATTTCCGGCTCAATCATCCAAAATTCCGCCAAGTGACGAGTTGTGTTTGAATTTTCTGCCCTGAAAGTGGGACCGAATGTATAAACCTTGCCGAGTGCAAGTGCAGCAAGTTCTGCCTCAAGTTGGCCTGATACGGTAAGATTTGTCTTTTTGGCAAAAAAATCTTTGCTGTAATCCACTTTGCCGTCATCAGTCTTCGGAACATTGTTCAAATCAAGTGTGGTTACCTGAAACATTGCCCCCGCACCTTCAGCATCGCTGCCTGTAATTATCGGTGTATGGATATAATAAAATCCCCTGTCATTGAAGAATTTATGAATGGCATAAGCCAGACCGTGTCTTATCCTGAAAACGGCATTAAATGTATTGGTGCGGAAACGCAAATGTGCAATTTCCCTTAAAAACTCCAACGAGTGCTTTTTCGGTTGAAGCGGATATTTATCGGGATCAACATTGCCGAGGATTTCCACTTTTTTTGCTTTAAGCTCTACCCTTTGCTTGCTTCCGATAGATTCCACCACTTCACCGTCAACGGATATCGCAGTTCCGCTGTATATGTTTTCCAACTTGTCAAAATCGGGATTATCTGCCTCAACAACAATTTGCAGATTATTTATTGTGCTTCCGTCATTCAATGCAATAAAGCCTACATTTTTACTTCCTCTTCTCGTTCTAACCCAACCTTTTACATTGACTTCTCTACCTACAGGAGCATTCAGCAAAATCTCTTTTACTTCGGTTCTTTTCATAACTCTTTCGTTCAAAATTTTGACTTGCAAATATAAGTAATTTAGAGCAAATCAATTTTAATGTACCAATGAATTAATTTGATAATGTAGTAATGGTTAATTGTTAGTGGTTAGTTATTAGTTATTAGTTGTTAATTGTTAGTTATTAGTGATTAGTTAGTTGATTAACAGCCGAATAGCAGTTGCGGTAGTGCGTTGGCAGAATCAAAATGGCTGGGGTTTCGGTAGTGTTAAAAAACAAATCAGGCGGTAATTTATTGACGACCGAAATAGAAATAAATTGATATAAATAGCACCGCCTTTTAAGGCGGTGTACGGTAATATGCTGCTAAGCGTGCGGGCTTTAGCCACAGGATATAAAGGGCGAACGAAGGCTAAAGCCATCCGTTTTTTATTCATTTCATTTCCCCACCTTGAAAGGTGGGGCTAAGCAAAATATGGTATTTTCGAATAAATGATAAACAGGCTAAAGTCCGTTTAACCAACATGAATAACGAATATCCAATGCCGAATATCGATTTTAGAAGTAAAATTCATCATTCGTTATTCATTATTCGATATTCTTAAATCAAAAATTACCATACATTACCCCACGATTGTATTGTGTGGGAAATTTGTTTGTGGTTGAATAGCAATGATTTGTGTCCTGCACGAAAAATTCGTGCAGGAGCGTTTTTTTGTAATAAGCATCATTTTGACCGAGATTTTTGGTTATTTGTATCGAATGACAAAGAACAACATAAAATAAAGCCAACTGTTTTATTGTTCATTTTGTTTCCAACCTTTAAAGGCAGGGCTTACAATATAAAAAAAGCGGGCTAAAGCCCGCTCAACTAATAACTAACCATTAAAAATTAACATTTATCCGCTAAATATTCACTCCCAATTGTTCCAACTGTTGCTTAATGCTTTCTATTTTTGTTTCGGCATCTTGCTTTTTCTTCATTTCTTTTTCCACAACAGGCTTCGGTGCATTGTTTACAAATTTTTCATTGCCCAACTTTTTCATCACCGATTTCAAAAAGCCTTCGTAATATTCCAATTCCTCTTTGAGTTTGTTGATTTGTTTATCTACATCCACCACACCTTCACCCGTTTCAATGTAGAAAGTATTTACACCTACCATAAACGAAACAGAATTACCCGGCTTTGAAGCCACAGGTGTAAATTCCTCAAGATTGGCAAGTTTGCTTATGGCATTGGTAAACTTTCCGCCGTAATTACCCTTTTCGTCAAAGTGCAACTTTAATGCTTGCTTGTTAGGTATATTGTTTTCTTTGCGGAAGTTACGCACATTCATTACAATCTGCTTTGCTTCTTCAAATTCGCCAATGATTTTTTCGTCGGAATTTTCACCTTTCGGATATTGTTCAAACATTATTGTTTTGTCCTCTCCCCTGTCGCCGAGTAAATGCCAAACTTCTTCCGAGATAAACGGCATAAACGGATGCAGCAGTTTCATCAAATCTTCAAAGAACGAAATTGTAGCCTTGTATGTTTCCGCATCTATTTTCTTGTCGGCACCCGGCTTGATTATTTCGAGATACCACGAAGCAAAATCATCACGGAAAAGTGTGTAAATGTTCATCAGTGCATCGGAAATGCGGTATTTTTCTATATTTGAAGAAATAAGAGCCGCTTGTTCCTTAATCTTTTCGGCAAACCACATCACGGCTTCGGCAGCATAGGAAGGCCGGCTTGCATTTTCATCAACTTGCCACGATTTAACCAACCTGAACGCATTCCAAATCTTATTTGCAAAATTCCTCCCTTGTTCGGTCAAACTTTCGTCAAAAAGCAAGTCATTTCCTGCAGGCGAGCAGAAAAGCATACCGACCCTCACACCATCGGCACCGTATTTTGCTATCAAATCCAGCGGATCGGGCGAATTACCAAGCGACTTTGACATTTTTCGCCTCAATTTATCCCTTACAATACCTGTCAGGTAAACATTCTTAAACGGCTTTTCGCCTGCATACTCATAACCAGCCATTATCATTCTCGCCACCCAGAAGAAAAGAATTTCCGGTGCGGTAACAAGGTCATCTGTCGGATAATAATATTTAAAGTCCTTATTTTCTGGGTCTAAAATGCCATTGAAAACAGAAAGCGGCCACAACCACGATGAGAACCAAGTATCTAGCACATCTTCGTCTTGCCTCAAATCTTCAGGCTTTACATCAGGATTTTTTTCTTTTGCGAGTTCGTAGGCTTCTTTTTCGTCGTGGGCAACTACATACGACCCGTCAGGCAAGTACCAAGCTGGTATGCGGTGTCCCCACCACAATTGCCTTGAAATGCACCAGTCTTTGATGTTTTCCATCCAATGGCGGTAAGTATTTACAAACTTGGCGGGATGAAACTTAATGTTGCCATTTAGCACATTTTCAAGAGCAGGCTTTGCCAATTCCTTCATATTCAAAAACCACTGCGTACTGATTTTCGGCTCTATCACGGCATCCGTCCTTTCGGAAAAACCTACACTGTGCACATAATCTTCTTCTTTAACCAAAAGACCTTCTTCCTTGAGTTTTTCCACAACCAAATCGCGAGCCTCAAACCTGTCTTTACCGACAAAGTAAGTAGCCTTTTCGTTCAAAGTGCCGTCATCGTTAAAAATATCAATTACTTCAAGGTTGTATTTGAGTCCCAACTCGTAGTCGTTTATATCGTGTGCAGGAGTAATCTTCAACGCACCCGTTCCGAATTCCATATCCACATATTCATCGGCAATTACGGGCACACTCCTGTTTACGATAGGTACAATTACCTTTTTGCCAACATACTTGGTAAACCTTTCATCATTCGGATTTACGCACACAGCGGTATCACCGAGAATTGTTTCGGGACGTGTGGTGGCAATCACAATGTAATCGTCTTTGCCTTCCACTTTGTATTTTACATAGTAAAGTTTACCTTTTACTTCTTTGTAAATAACTTCTTCGTCGGAGAGGGCAGTTTGGGCTTGCGGGTCCCAATTTATCATCCTTATGCCGCGATAAATTTTCCCTTTGCGGTACAAATCCACGAATACATGTATCACACTCCTTGACAAATCCTCGTCCATCGTAAACTTAGTGCGGTCCCAATCGCAGGAAGCACCGAGTTTTTTGAGCTGTTCCAATATTATGCCGCCGTGCTTTTCTTTCCAAGCCCAAGCGTGTTTCAAAAACTCTTCGCGTGTGAGTTCGGATTTGTCTATGCCTTGTTGCTTAAGATATGACACAACTTTTGCTTCGGTAGCAATGGAAGCGTGGTCTGTTCCGGGCACCCAACAAGCATTTTTGCCGTTCATTCTGTGGTAGCGTACAAGCACATCTTGAATAGTGTTGTTGAGCATATGCCCCATATGAAGAACGCCGGTTACATTTGGTGGCGGGATTACTATAGTGTAAGGTTCGCGGTCATCCGGTTCGGAGTGAAAATATCTGTGCTTCAGCCAATTTTCATACCATTTGTCTTCTACATTACCGGGATTATACTTTGTTGATAATTCCATAACTTCTTTATTTTTGCGTGCAAAGTTACAACTTTAATAAAAAATTACCGTTTAATAACCGTAAGATTTGCAAAATATGATAAAAATAATCAAAGATAAGGAACACTACGACATTGTAATAAAAGCCACCCTGGAAGCTGCACACGAAATCAAAATTGCCACTGCCGACATTAAGGATATGCACATAAGCGTAAACGGAAAAGTCATCTCTTACCTCGAAATGCTGAACAGGTTGGCAAAAAAAGGCGTAACGATAAAACTTCTTCACGCCAAGTTTCCGGGCGAACACTTTCGCGAGAGTTTCGACAAGTTTCCCGTACTGTGGAAAAAAATGGACAGGAGAATGTGTCCGCGTGTCCACTCAAAAATAATTGTGATAGACAACAAAATGGCTTACACCGGTTCTGCAAATCTGACAGGTGCAGGTCTGGGAATGAAAAACGAATACCGCCGCAATTTTGAAACGGGAATTTTTACCGACGAAAAGGACTTTGTAATGGAAATATCCGCATACTTCGACGAAATATTTTACGGCAACCATTGCAATAAGTGCCAACGAAAACCGTATTGCCCCGATCCGATAAGGTGAAATTTAATAAGAATAACGAATATCCAATACAGAACACTGATTTTAGAAGTTTATTCATTATTCGTTGTTCGATGTTGTTAAATCTAATTCTAAGTCTCATTTATCATCCAAGCCCTGCTTTTTCATAAAATTGTTGAACCTTTCTTTAAATTCATTTGCAATTGCAATCAAAACAACTTGTTGGATAATGACAAAAGCAAGGATATAATACAAAACATCCGAAATATTTCTTATAAAACTAAATTCCACCATTACAAAAACAATCTGAATCCACCAAATAATCCCGTTTCTTAATCTCATATTCTTTGAAATCAACCAAAGAATAATGCTAACGGCAACTGTTACAATAATAGCTATCAAATCATTGTTTGTCATAATGGACAAAATTTAAATTATGTTTCATCAATAAGTACCGATTCATCACCTGGTTTTCCATTATTAGGTATAATTCTGACTTTACCGTCAATTCTTTTTAAATAAATAATAAGCGGTAGGTCTGTATTTAATTCCTCGAAAGAATAAAAGTCAACACTTGGATCAATGCCAATTTTTTTAAAAATTTCAACTTTTTTTCTAGAAAAACTTCTTAACGGATAATTTTCAGGAACTTCTTCTAAAACAGCAAAATACCAATACTTTTTACCGTCGTTATTCTTTAACCCCCAATTTAGAATTTTTATCTTTTTTGCCATATGTTTAAGTTTTTTTGTTTACCGTTTAATCTGCACACTGTATGTAAATTCCTTTCCACCCCCACTGCTCTTTTTTCTTATTAAACGATAAAATTGCATAAACAGAAACTAATGAATTACATCTGCTCAAATCTATCGTATTCAGAACATTTTCTCCAACAAATACATCTTCAATAAAGCCGAAATTTCTACCTTCCTTTATTCTCAACTCACCTGTAACTTTTTTAATCGCCTCACACTTTTCAATTTCATCTGTTTTATTCAATGTGTAAACATTATATTTTTGACTACCTTCAACTTTTTGCATACGAACCGCAAACACATTTCCTACAACAGGCTTTATTCCAAACTTTGAATACTTGAAAAACCCCGACACTTCTTTATTTTTCACAAAATTCAAAATCTTTTTATCTCTGTTTACATAAGTAACTACCACATACTCCACAGGGATATCGCCGAAAACCAACTCTTCTGCCTTTTTAGTTTGATTCAGATATAATCTTCTGTTACTTTTGGAAGTTTGTGAACTTTTATACCAAGATTCTCCGGTCCATTTTAAAACCTGCGGTGGTATTTTCCAATCATTTTTCTTTCTTGTTTCAATTATATTTACAATCTCTGTTTTCGCTTCATTAAACATTTTTCTTTCTATAAGAAGTTCTGCATATTTTTCACGCAATGAAACCAAATATTTATCGTCACGTCCCAGACT